>QZLA01000376.1 GCA_004796375.1 Desulfobacteraceae bacterium | reverse complement strand
TATGGCCCGGGAGTTCAATTGATCCCTGGCTTGGGTCATGGCTTGGATAACCGCATTAATCTGCCCCATGGGTATTGAGCCCAGGAATTTAAGGGTCAGATGGATATTACCGGGTCTTGGCCATGACGCCTTGATATCCAGGTTTCTCCTGATCTGTTGCTGAAGTTGATCCAGATCGGTGATGACCTGTGCCGGTAAATCAATGGCGATGAAAGCACGGATGCGGTTGCTTTGGCCGGTGCTCATTCGGTCTTATCCAGATAAAACCCCAGCAATACCCGATAGGGACCGGGTATACCGGGCGGTTTAGAAAAAAGAAAGCTAAATCCAATCTGCCTTATGCCCCCTTCTACCAACCTGATCCGTGGTGATGATTCAACCCCTAGGGTTAAAAACTATAGGTCAGGCTGAAAAACAATTTATCATTGTCACCGGCCTGTCGAAGCAGCGGCTGAGAACCGGATTCATAGAAGATGACCCCACCGTCGACTTGAATGCTGTCAGACCAGTCATATTCAGCTTTAAGACGCAGGAAACCCCCGTCATCAGCCATTTTTCCATAAAAAGACGCCAGAAGAGACAACTCAAGGGTCTCGTTTATAAAATGCCTTGAAAACCGCAGGGCGTGTTGAACCGTATGATTGTTTATTCCACATGCCCTGGCCGCGTGATCAAGATCCAGGTAATGCCGGTCACAGACCTCATAACTCAGGTCGGTATTTTTAAATCCAGAATACTCAAGCCCAATTAAAAGATCAACCCTGGAGTAGGATCCATGGGGCTGTTTCCAGATAACCCTACCGGAAGTATCCGTAACCGAAGAAGCAGAAAGCTGTATTCCGTTAAAATACGCGATTTCTGATTTGTACAGGACATTGCCTTTCACCAGGTTCATTGCCGTACCAATCATCTGAACCCGGATATAATCAAAATAGGGGACCTGCCCTCCAGCAGAGTCATGTATGTTGATGAACGGCTGACGGTCATAAAGTGAGGCCAGGTAGGACGCAAAATCAATGGCCCCGACGGTGCGGGATAGGGACACACCGGCCCCAAGTGTATCCATTGCCCACGATGACACCTCGTTTTCCTGCAGAGCACTGGGAAAGGCATAGAATTCACTGCCAAAAGGAGGGAGCTGGTTGGGCATATTTTCGGGCAGCAAAACGGCGGATATGGTCCAGTCTCTGTAGTAGTAATCCAGCCGTGACATGAATACCGGTTCCCTGAGATCTTTTATATCGGTCAGGCCGGGCAGGGTCATATTCAATGGATTGAGTACATCGGTAACCCGGATGTTGTCGGATTTTCCCCAGACAACGATCTGCCGGCCCAGCTTGAGATCCAGAGAATCTGATACCTGAAACCATGCAAATGCTTTTTCAATCCGGGCTTCCCGGCGGAATTCAGACTCATATGCCCGGGTAAATCCGTTATGATCCCTTATGTCAAAGATTGTATCATAGCGGGCGGTTCCGGATACCACAATATCAAATCTACTGTCAAACCGCTTTTTAAATTCTAGATCCGCCTCGGTTGAGAGGCTGGATAGCCCTTGATGGTCGGGAAAAGGGGGCTGCTCAGGAGAGGTGTGGGAAAAGTTGCCGGTAACACCTGCCTTGATACTGCCTTTAGTATGAAAGGCCGGCTCTGATGCAGGTGTTTCCGCCAAGGTAGAACTCAAATCGATATCAATAAGATCGGAATTTTCCTCAAAAAACCCATCATCCAGGTCCATGTCTTTGGAAGGATCAGAATCATCACCAAAAAAATCATCATCCAGCTCATCTGAAAAAATAGAGATACGGATCGGATCATTTGTAGCAAAAGATTCCGCCGAGGCGGCCCCGGACGTTGCGCTATGGACTGCACACATGAGAAAGCCTACGGCCAGAATCAAAAGCCAACCCATACATTTTGGGGGTTTGCTCATGCTCATGGATTGTCCTACAACCCCTTTTCAAGCCGCCGGATGGTAAACAAACGGTCGCTGAGGCCCTGGTTAAACCTGACCTGGCTCTGCTTCATAAAGGTTTGATGAACCACCCGTTTGCCCTGTTTTTTAACGATATGGCTTTCAAGGACCACCCAGATGTCATCGATCTGTTCCAGGTTTTTGACGCTTCGATACTTGATATACTTTCCGTCACTGGTCCACATCTTGGCCTTAATGACCACAAAATTATCCTGGCGTACGGCCAATACCGATTTTTTATACCCGTTCTCATCTTCTATGTCGCGGGTTTTTGGAACAGACTCGATAAGCCACACCTTGTGGGTATTGATCGTCGTCTCTTTGAGCAGTTTGTAATCATAGTCCTCTGTGTTCCTCTGGGTCATATCTGAGTAGTTGAGATCAGACCCCATGAAGCTGGAACTTTTATCCTGGGAGGCAATTCGTTTGGTTTTACCAAGAGCCGGTAAAAAGAGCCACTGGTCGTCATCCCTGTGAGGATCGTCATAGTCGTGGGTCAAAAACCCGGTGTTCCGGATATCCGGAGGATCTTTGATGAACATAATACGCTTTTCATCCATTCCAAAATCCTTTGAAAATGTCTGAAACCATTTTTTCCGCTTGCTTCCGTTTTTGTCTACCAGGACCATAAGAAGATCGGAGGTCATGTGATCACCGTCATCCCGATCTTCAACCTGCTGCATGATCTGCCTCGCGGCTGCATCATCTGCCATGACAATGGCGGTAAATGCATGTGAAAAGATGAAAAGCACGGCAAGGCAGCTATTCATTAAAATGATCTGTTTCATGAAGCACCTCCTTTCAAGGGTATCGTATCCGATGGCTCCTTGGATCTTTTTGGGTTGAGAAGTACCATCAAGGACGGGGCAATAAAATAATCGGAAAGCAGCGCGGTGACCAGCGTAATTCCGGTCAGGAATCCGAAATTGAACAGGTTATTCATTGAAGCGAACATAAAGGTGAAGAACCCCAGGGAAAGCACACAGGTAGTGACCAGCATCGCCCTTCCCGTACTGTGCAGGGTCTCGTGTACGGCTGATTTTGGGTCATGGTTCATTTCATAATATCGTCTGAAATTATGCATGAAGTGGATGGTATCATCCACGGCCAGGCCAATGGCAATGCTCCCGACCAGCATGGTAAACAGGTCCATGGGAAAGCGGCACCAGCCCATTATTCCGAGCATGATCAGGATCGGATAAATATTAGGAATCATGGAAAACACACCGATTCTGAGTTTTCCGATCAGCAGGATCATCAAAACGGTGATCACGATCAGGGCATAGAAATAGCTTTTGAGCATACTGTACACGGCATTGCTCATAATCCGGCTGAGCATGGATACCATTCCGGTGATCTGTATCTTCTGCTCCGGCATGTATGTATTGAAATAGTCCTGGACATGTTCGATAAACCCGGCATAGGCAATGGCGTCGATAAACGGTACCTTAATGGTAAACCGGGCAGTGGAAAATTTTGAATCGGTTACGTCCTCAAGGTCATCTGAACCACTGTTTTCAAAAAGAAGCAGTTCCTGGGCCACCAGGGCTTTGTCCTGGGGAATACGGTAGAAATTGGGATCATTGGCATGCAGGGCCTGGTTTGACTCCTTGATCACCGAGGTGATGGACCAGGCTTTCCCAACATAGCAGGCATCATCCCTGTAGGTTTCAAAATATTCGGATGCCTCTTCAAGTCGGTTGAGCAGATCGGGTTCGTACAATCCGTTTTCAACTCCGGTATCCACAATGACCTCCAGGCTGGTGGTTCCCTTGAACACCTGATCGATGTATTCACTGGAGGCGCGCACCCCGCCGGGTGTGTCAGGCAGCCACCTGACCGGATCGTGGGACAGGTTGATCCGATAAATTCCTGCAACGGCCAGGGCAGCGAGGAGCAGGGCGATGCCGAGTACCCTGATAGGATAGGTACAGGATAAATGGGTGCACAGGTTGAGGACGCGGTCCATGAAACTACCGGGTTCGTTCCGGCCGGCCTCCGGAGCACCGGCTTTCAGGCGTTTGGGTTTAAGCGGGAAAATGGACAGAAACACCGGCAGGAATACCAGGGTAAAAATCAGGGACAGAACCACGCCGAAACTCGCAAACAATCCAAGATCAGCTATGGGTGCCACCTTTGCCGTTGAAAAGGACAGCAGACCGCCCGCAGTGGTCAGGCTGGTCATGAGCACTGGAAGCCCTGAGTGTCCCAGGGCATATTGTATGGCTGCTTTCTTATCACCGTTGCGGTCAAAGTGCTGGAAAAAAATGACCAGGATATGAACCGAAGCCCCCACTGAAACAGACAAAAGAAACGAGGGCAGGATCTGGGTGGGCATTTTGATGGGGATGCCGGATATGGCCATCAAGGAAAGGGTAGACAACAGGGACACCATAACGATAAAAATGGGCATGATTACACCGGAAACCCGCCGGAACAGAACAAGGAGGAAGAATGATATGGTCAACAGCGCCACGCGCATAAACTTTTTCATATCCTTGAGCATGGAGCGTTTTAAAAAATCGGTCACAATAGGGGTTCCCGCAATCGTTATGTCAATCTCCGGTGACCGGTGGCGCTCAACAATCTGTTCCAGGGCGTTGACAAACTCAGAATTCTCCTGGTCTGTCAGATATACTTTTACCGGTGCCACGGCTTCCTCATCGGGCATACCTGCTTCATCCAGCAGAAAATCATCCAGTTCATCCGTTTCACTGCTGCCAGAAACAGAATAGGTCTGGGTCCGGATCACGATACTGGTATACTGTTGGTCCTCAGATAGCAGCAGATTCCGATACATCTGGTTATTAATTGCAGCGCTTTTAATGGCTCTGAGTCTTTCAGGCGTATCAGGCCAGGTTTCCAGCAGATCTTCAACAATCAACTCATCCTGGCTGCCATGGGTGTGACGTGCATTGATCAGGCTAGTCACCTCGTCAAGGTAGGGCAGGTTGTCCTCCAGATCCTCGTGAAGTGCCTTCAGCTTCTCAAGAAAGGCCAGATCAAAGATTTTCTCCGGATTAAGGACCACCATGGCCACCTCTTCGCGCCCGAACTGATCCCTGAACGCTTCATAATCCATTAGAATCGGGTCACTTTCATGAAGAAAACCTTCCGTGGATGTATCTATGGTGATATGTACCAGCTGAGAGCACAGCAACACCAATCCAAGGATCATGACGATCAGCACGGGATATTTAAACGTGAACAGCCATGCCGCCAGTGCTTCAAACATTTTTTCGATCTTTTGACGAATGACACTCATCTATGAATCCTTTCTCACGGCTTTTAAGGTATAGGTGACGATATTCCGGACAAGGATTTCCATATCCTCGGGCTCGACCGGGCGGAATTTTTTCTTGAAGGCTTCCTTTTTTCGGCGGATGGGAGAGCTGGTAATCTGGAAAGCCAGTGTTCCCAGTACCATGAAATGGATAGTAATGAGATCTACCGAGGCAAAAACCCCTTTTTGCTGTCCTTCCTCCAGGATTCCTTCAAGGGTGCCTAAAACCTGTGTAATATTGTAAACAAATGCGTCAGGCAGGTGCTGACCCTCTGAAATCTGCTCCCGCATCAGGATCTTGGGAAGATAGGGATGCCCGATCATCACATCTGCAAGTTTTCGGATATAGGCCTCCAGCTTCTGCTCGGGCGTGTCAATGGATTCGATTTTCAACCCAAACCGTTCAAATGTTTCGGTAAAGATGGTGGTCAGAACCGCTTCATACAGTGCGGCCTTATTACCGATATTATAATAGATGCTGGCCTTGTTCACACCGGCCAGGTGTGCGATGGCATCGACTCTTGCCCCTTCAAACCCTTGATTTGCAAACGTTTGGGCAGCAGCACGCAGTATTTTTTCACGGGTTGTAGGTTTCTGTTCCATATCCAAAATTCCTTGCCTGGTTAGGGTTCTGGGCGTTGATGGGCCTGACCGCGTTGATTTCAACCAAACAGTTTAACCATACGGTTTAACCGTTTGGTTAAATATGGATTAAACCATTGGGCATGTCAAGGGTTTTCTTTCCATTTATCCTTTGACATGGAGTTCGAGATGCCGGTCAAGCCAAATGAATGAGTGCCAATACGCAGGTATATGGGAAGGAGATGATACGTTTCATGAACATGGCAGTTCTGCGTTTACCCCTGAAACGGGCGCTCTTTTTATCGTAGATTATAGATCAATTGATAATATGCGGGCCAAACGCCTCAAGTGTTCTTCCGATGCTGCAATCTTTATACTGTCACCTGGATCCCCTGGGCCCCTTATCTAAAGCAACAGGTGACTGAAAGGGTAAGCAACCGTGCTACACCCTGTGAATTATCGCTCGCAACAACTGATCTGGCCTGAATGGTGAAAAAAATCCAGATCGTCCAATTACATTATCAATTCAGGGGAATCACGACCACCTTAGTGCATGGAGAGATATCTGTGGTACCGGATGGTGCATAGATCTTGACATTGTCAATATACCTTTGCTGTCCGCCTGCTCCTCCGATGCCCCAGATCCGTATTTTTGTTCCCGTGAAATTTCCGGTTGAGACCCATACCGTGTTGATCACTTCAGCCCCTTCATTTTCAAATCTCATTTGTACTTTATTATCTGCATAGGCAAAAGTGATTTTACCCTGCCTTGGAGACACATTATCCAATTCTTTGAGATATGGTGGATAGTAACCTGAGTTTCTCTGGACATAGTCAGCAACGGTAGAATCAGATGTTGATGGTGCCCGGCCGACATTGATACAGTCTTTATTGTATCCGCCATACTGTGAGCGATATATCCCGGCTGTATAATTACTTGCGTCAGTCAAAGCGACTAATTCTACCCAGATATCTCCCTTTTGGAAACTTCCTGTGCCCCCGGAATAGTCAAATTGAACCATGACATCATTTCCATATGTCGCTTTGGATTCAATGTAGTCATATGCCTGATCAAATTCAAGCTTGCCGTCAACAATTGCCAGGGAGTGCGTTCCTGTCCCCTGATCGCTGGCTCTTCCTAAATTCCAGTTGGTTGATAAACTGCCGCTGAAATCATCAAACAAAACCAGTGTTTGTTCGGCCCTAACACTTGAAAACATACCGACGGTGATTGCCAATGCAGTAAAAATGTGTACGAAATGCTTCATGATTGTTTCCTTTCATTTGCTTCGTCCACTGACGATGGGTTAGACTTTAATATAAACGTTTTTGAGGACACGCGTCGGTATTCAGATTGACATCAGGATCTTATATCATATTTGAGTGACACTTCCTTGAGTCATAAGTACATTGTCAGCTGTGAAATAAATTACTGACGCGAATGTCCTGGATTGTTTTCCACGAAGTCGTTTGAGAACTGTCGGGATCAGGGGGGATCAGGTCTTGTTCTAACGGGAACGGGTCGTCCATGCCCTGGTTGTACTTGAATTAATCCCGTGGAATCAGAAAAAATCGGATGAACCATATCATCCCCGCATTTTATTGAGAACCGATGCGTTTTTTTCCGGGCTGTTCAAGCCTTCAATCTCATAGATGATATAGGACAGGGGCTTCTTAATTGTCAAGAAAAGTATGGTAACTTATTTAAAATATAAGATATGGCATCAACCCGGCAAAAGTAAAACATGGTCATGAATGCACTCGATATTGATAAAACCGCAGATGTTTGCATAAACCCTTTCAGGGTTACCAAAAACTTGGTAAAGATAGGTTAAAATGCAACGGGTTTAAAACGACGATTGGTAAGTGTATACAATAATATGAATCAAGAGACTAATAGTTTAAAGAGCCCCATATCTCGGGCGATATAAATATCCCATGCGCCTGAGAATTATCATACTGGTCCTGGCCGCCCTGGCCTTTTTATCCGCCACCACCGGCGCATGGCTGTATTACTTTTCCTATAAGAAAACCGCGTTTGAAAAGATCAATCAGGATGACCTGGCCAAGCTTGAACTGCTCAGGCGTCAGCTGTCCTCATACCTGTCCGAGCATATCAAAACCGTGGGGACCCTTGCCGGGATATCAGAACTCCAGAATGCGCTGGAGCGCCCGACCCTTGAAACCATCTACCGTGCCAACCTGATCCTGGACAATTTTACCCGGTCCCTGGAAGTGGATGTCACCTACCTGATGAAAACGGATGGGGTCACTGTATGTTCTAGCAATAGAAATGCCCCGGACAGTTTTGTGGACAAGGATTTTTCTTTCAGGCCCTATTATGCACAGGCCATAGAGGGGAACGCCTCCACCTACCTGGCCCTGGGCACCACCTCCGGAAAACGGGGGATCTATTACAGCCATCCGGTGTACAGCAGTGATCAGACACGGATTATAGGGGTGGCCGTGATCAAGGCATCCATTGAGTTTGTCGAGGATTCCCTGTTTTCAGGGGATGATCATTTGCTGTTTTTTACAGACCCCAACGGGGTTATCTTTATATCCAGCAAAAACCATTACCGGTTCAAGCTGCTGTGGAAACTCTCTGAAGAGGCGATCTGGCAGGTCAATGAAACCCGGCAGTTCGGTATCGGCCCATGGGAATGGTCCGGATTTTCCTCAGGGCACGACGATTCCGTAACCGGGCCTGACCGGCAGGAATACTTTTTTACTGCCATTGATATTGAACAATACCCGGGGTGGCGAATTATCTATCTAAGGGAAAAAAAGACCCTGGAGCGGCAGGTCGCTGCCCCCTACCTGCGGGTGATCGGGCCGGTGGTGATCAGCATTTCGCTCCTGACCGGTATTCTGGTGATCATCCTGTACCAGTTGGCGGTGCGTGAAATCGTCAAGCGTAAAACCATTGAGAAAGAGCTTCGACGAAGTGAGGAGCGATACCGGCGTATTTATCACAAAACCCCGGTAATGCTCCACTCCATCGATATATTCGGAAACATCATCCGCGTATCCGATCACTGGGTGGATGAGATGGGATATGACCGCAAAGAGGTGATCGGAAAACCGCTGACTTCTTTTTTCACCGAACAGTCCAGGGAATATGCAGAGACCGTCATTTTCCCGAGATTCTTCCGGACCGGGTTCTGCAGGGACATTCCCTATACCTATGTGAAAAAAAACGGACAGAACATTGATACCCTGCTCTCCTGTTATGGTGTGCGGAACGAAAAGGGAGAGGTGATCCGCTCTCTGGCAGTGAGTGTGGATGTTACTGAAAAAAACAGGGTTCAAAAAGCCCTGCAAAAGGCCAAAGAGCAACTCTCCAGCTATTCCCAAGATCTTGAGAAAAAGGTGAACCAGAGAACCTGGCAGCTTGAACAGGCCCAGGAGAATCTTAAAACCCTGTCGAAGAATATCATTGCCTCCCAGGAGAGGGAAAAAGCATCGGTGGCCCGCGAGCTTCATGACCACCTGGGGCAGGTTTTGACTGCCCTGCGGATTGATGCGGTCTGGGCAGAGCGTTATCTGGAAAAAACAGATCCTGATGCCGGTTCAAGGGCTGCCAAAATGACAGCGCTGATTGATGACGCCATCATGGATGTCCGTGAGATGGCTTTCCGCCTCAGGCCCAGGGTATTGGATGACCTGGGGTTGGTGGATGCCTTGGAATCCCTGCTCTCGGATTTTGAAAAACGGACCAATGTGGCCTGCGTATTTCACCATGACGATATCCCTGAACTCAGTGACACGCTGGCTACAGCCATATACCGCATCGGCCAGGAGGCCGTTACCAACGCGCTGCGGCATTCCAAAGCCACATCCATCACAGTTGATTTATTTTTTAGGGATGATACGCTGGAGCTTGTGGTTGAAGATAACGGATGCGGTTTCCCGGTTGACCAGGTGTCAGAAATACCGAATCTGGGTATCGAAGGGATGAAGGAGCGGGCCAACCTGGTGGGCGGGGAACTGACCATTTTCTCAAAACCGGATGAGGGGACCCGGATCTGCTGTACCATTGCAATGCCCGAGGTCACATAAAACGGATGAAAGCAAATCCATTCACAGGGGTATGACATGATAAAGGTGCTATTGGCCGATGATCACAGCATTGTTCGCGAAGGTTTAAGAAAGGTCCTGGAGGACAGCGGTGAAATCAAGGTGATCGCAGAAGCCGCGGACGGGGAAGCTGCGCTGGATAAGGCCATCAATGTAAAACCGGATGTGGCGGTTATTGATATCTCCATGCCCGGAATGGACGGTCTTGAGGTGGTGACCCGGGTCAAGAGCTACTGCCCTGAAGTTCCGGTGCTGATCCTGACCATGCACGAAGAGGAGCAGTATGTGGTCCGGGCCATTGAAGCCGGCGCCATGGGGTATGTGACCAAGCAGTCCGCGCCGGAGCAGCTGGTCGAAGCGGTTAAAAAGGTACATTCCGGTGGCCGCTACCTGACGGAAAAGGCTTCTGAAGCACTGGCACTGCGACTGATCATGGGAAATAAGAACCAGTCACTGATTGAATCCCTGTCCATGCGGGAGCTGCAGGTTTTGCGAAAACTGGCCTTGGGCAGCACGAACCGGGAGATCGCCGAGAGCTACAACCTGAGTATCAAGACCGTGGATACCTACCGTTCCCGAATACTGAAAAAGCTCAGCCTGAGGAACAATGCTGAGCTTTCACGATTTGCCATTCAGAACAAACTGGTTGAATGGTAAATTATTTCTCGTTTATTATACCACTGCCTTTTTTTTGGTAAACCATCCCAGCCAGATCCCGGACAGCATCCATGAGTAGATCCAGGTACCGATAATGATGGCCACAAATGCCTTGACAATATCCATGGGAGAACCATTCAGGGAGAATCCCGGCACATAGCCGAACAGGATCGGACCCAGATACAGAAACTTGGCAAACTTGAATGAGGTGAATGCGGTCTTCCACATATTGGCCTTGGCAATGGTTGCGCCTGCAAAGGCGGCAATACACACCGGCGGCGTGATATTGGAATCCTGGGACAGCCAGTAAACAATCATGTGAGCGGCAATCTCGTTCACACCCAGATGGGTTAATGCCGGTACCGCAACCACGGCGGTGATCAGGTAGGCGGCCGTTACCGGAACGCCCATACCCAGCACGAGGGATGCCAATGCGATCAGCAAAATGGTCAGCAGAAGGGACCCGCCGGCCAGCTCGATCATGATATCTGCAAAGGTCAGCACCAGGCCGGAAAAGGTCAGAACCCCGATGATGATCCCGATAACCCCCACAGTCGCACCAATCTTGAGGCTGTTTTCCGTTCCCTCTCGGGAAGCGGCCATGAAATTTTGCCACCCCTGTTTGAACGTGTCCGGCCGTTTAAGGTAAACAAGCACAGACACCGCGACCCCAATGACAAGACCTACCCACCCGGGAATCTTGAATGCCGCATCCTGCCCCATGGCCTGGTTGATCAGGGAGATCAGGAAAACAGCACTTACAATAAAGGCCATGGTCATGTCAATGCGCAGGTCCTTTCTCACCCATGAGATGTAGATGCAGGACACAAGTCCGATGATGGCGGAGTAACCCGGAGAGTAACCCGAAAGCATCAAAGCAGTAATGACCGCCAGCGGTAGGATGTAAAACCACTGCGTTTTAAAAATATACGCGGCCGAGTGTTCCGATTTCTCACCGACAATATTGTCCTTTTTGGCCTCGTAATGCACCATGCAGAACACAGAGAAAAAATACATCAATGCCGGAAATACAGCGACCAGCATGATCTTTGAATAGGGCACACCGGTCAGCTCAGCCATGATAAATCCACCGGCACCCATGATGGGCGGCATGAACATCCCGCCGATGGAGGCAGCCGGCTCAACGCCACCGGCCACATGGGGCTTGAAGCCGGCTTTTTTCATCATGGGGATGGTAAACATCCCGGTAGATACGGTATTGGCAATGGCGGATCCGGAAATGGATCCGAACAATCCTGAAGCAATGACTGACACCTTGGCAGGCCCCCCGATTTTGTGCCCCACGGCTGCCAAGGGCCAGTCAATGAAAAATTTCTGGGCCCCGCATTTTTCAAGAAAGGACCCGAAAAGAACAAACAGAATCACATAGGTGGCCAGTACATTGGCCATAATACCGAACACCCCGTCACTTTTGTAGAAAATACTGATACACAGTTCGGTAAACGGAGCGCCGGCATGGGACACCAGATCCGGAGCCAGATACCCGTAGACCCCGTACACGAGCATGACGGTCCCTAAAATGACAAACACATTCCCCACCACCCGGCGGGCCAGTTCTATACCGATCAGCACACCGATAATGGCAAAAACCATATCCGTTCCAGTCTCAGCACCCGTCCGGTAGTTGATGGTTTCAAACATGAACACCCAGTACCCGACCGACACCACAGACAGTAGAATCAGGATATAATCCACCACCCGCATGATCTTGGTTTTGGATTTGTACAAAAGGAAGACAAGCAGGTAAGTGATAATCACATATACCCCTCTGTGATACTGGGTGGCCATGGGTTGGATGACTGCGGCATAGGAGTAAAACACCACCAGAATCACTGAGCATGTATCAAAAAGGATTTTTTCAAACTGGTTTAATTTTTCGTACACGGCTTGCCTTCCTTTCGTTGGTGGAACCTTATTTCAAGACGCCTTTTTCTTTCCAGAACTTAGCAGCACCCGGATGGAAGGGTGTTACAATACCCTGGGTGGCTGTGTCAATCGCCATGTTCTTAAACGTCTTTTTCTGTGCTTTCATGTGGGCAAGGCCTTCGTCTGCATAAATCATGGACAGCATCTGGTACACGACATCATCAGATACCTTGCTGTTGGCAACCCAGAGGGCAGAGTCCTGGAAGGAGGGAGACTCATAGTCTACACCCTTGTAAGTATTTGCCGGTACAGCCAGTTTGGCAAAATAGGGATATTTATCATAGAAACCGCTGGCCTTGGCATCTGCATCCAGGTTCACCAGGGCAATATCGTTGGTCTGGGCAGCCATGATTACTGCACCTGAAGGGAATGCAGTAAACAGCCAGAAAGCGTCCAGCTGATTGTTACCGAATGCCTGTGCAGCATCGTTGTATCCCATGGCATTTCTCTCGATCTTGTCCCATACGCCCATGTGGGTGAAAAACAGTTCACAGTTGGCAAATGCACCGGAACCGGCATTACCGACACCGACTTTCTTGCCGACCAGATCTTTGACAGAATTGATACCGGAACCTTTGCGGGTAACAAGCTGTGCCGGGGCACCATACAACCAGGCAACGGCCATGACGTTCTCATATTTTTTGGTATCATTTTTCATCATACCATTACGTCCAAGGTATACGTGTCCTGAATACACAACACTCATCTGCTGTCTGCCTGCATCGGTTTTTCTCAGGTTTTCAACGGACCCTGCAGAAGACTGGGCCTGAACCTTGAAGTCTGCTGCAGCTTTAATGGGTTTGTACACCTGGATTCCATTGGCTACAACCTGGAAGGTTCCGCCGGCCGGGCCGCCGCCGAATACCACGCGCTGTTTTGCAAAAGCCGTATGACTAAAGGCCATGGCCAGCACAGCAATAAAACCAATGATGAGTAATTGTCTTGTTTTCATACCATCCTCCTGTTTGTGTTGGTGTTAAACTACTTTTTTAGTTTTCCCGATTCTACGTTAGCAGTGGATGCCATTGGGAACAATTGGAGGATTTCTGATTATCATGTAAGAAATTTTCTTACATTCCTGTCAGGAACTTGACCCGGCCGGCAAACTGGTTTAAACCATATAAGAGGAAAGCATCTATATCAAAGACTTTCAAGCTTTTCATTCAAAGGAGACAATCATGAAACGTGCTTTTGCAGTTTTAATCCTGTGTTCATTCGCTGCCTTGGGACTGTCGGCCTGTGTGGGATCAACCCCGTCCGGCCCTCAAGGGGATCAGCAGTTGTGGAAAGGCCCGATATCCGGCATGGTCAGCGGCGAGGTTGAAATGACCATTCGCAAAAGTGCCGGGGCATCAAAGGTTCTGGGGCGATTGAACGTGAAGATGAGCAAAGCCCACGGTGAACACACCGGCACCATCTCCGGTACGGTGAACGGTAAGGTTATCAACGGAGAGTTTTCCGCGACATTTAACGGAATGGCCACGGTTGAAGAGGGACGGGGCCAGGTCAGGGGAAGATTCAAGGGGAGTTTTAGCGAAAACACGGCTTCTGGCACATGGATCATCGAATCCAACGAAATCGCAGCCAAGTACACCGGGGAGTGGCGCATGACCCGGCAATAGAGCCGGATGGCAGTTACACCCCAGTAACCGGTCCGAACCGGCCGTTTTCAATCTCTTTTTGATACATTTTGGTCACCGGCTTACAAGCCTTGATCCATTTCCGGGTGCGTTTTCCCACAATGGCATCAATGGGTGACCCTACATCAAAATACTGGATATGCCGGAAACCGGCACTCCACAACCGGGCACCCAGTACCCGCGTGGCCAGGCCGATGCCGGCGACCACCGTGGTATATTCATCCAGAGCGGCTTTGATC
>QZLA01000250.1 GCA_004796375.1 Desulfobacteraceae bacterium | reverse complement strand
TGGGCATGATCGATAATGTGGTGCGCCCCCTGTTCATGAAGGGATCAGCCGACATGAACACCATCCTGATCTTTTTCTCCATACTGGGGGGATTGAACCTGTTCGGCCTTGCCGGCCTGCTCTACGGTCCCCTGATTTTCGGGATCACCCTGGTCCTGTTCTATATTTATGACCTTGAATTCAATGAATTCCTGAACCACCAGGACACACAGAATGATATGGACACCGTTGCTGAACAGGATCCCCTGCCCGAGGAAACACCCGGCAAAGAGATATCTGATGAAACCGTTTAAACCCTTTACCACAGCTGCCGCCACCCTGGTCTGCTGCCTCCTTCTTGTTACAGCATGGGGAAACGCCCAGACCTTTTTCATCTCCGGTAAAACCATGGGGACCTTTTACCACATTGCACTGGTGTCTCCTGCCAACATCGATGTTGAAAAGATCCAGACCCGGATTGATCGGCAGCTCAAGACCATCAACCAGCACCTGTCCATGTATCAGGCCGACAGCGAGTTGTCCCGGTTCAATGCTGCGCCCGCCCATACCCCGTTTGCCGTGTCATCCGATTTCCATGCCGTGCTCAGGACCGCACAGCACCTGCACCAAATCACCGGCGGTGCCTGGGACGGAACGGTCAAACCCCTGGTGGACCTGTGGGGTTTCGGTACAAAAAAGCGGATCCGTAAACTCCCGGATCCGGATCACATCTCCGGGCTGCTGGAAACCACCGGGTTTGAACACATCCAGCTCCAGCCGGGACACATTTCCAAATCGGTCCAACATCTCACCCTGGACCTGGGCTCCATTGCCAAGGGGTATGGGGTGGACCGGATCTGTGCCCTGCTCAGGGCCAGCGGGTTTAACAATTTTTTAGTGGAGATTGGCGGGGAGATCTATGCCAGCGGTGTCAAAGACAACAAACTGGCCTGGCGGGTGGGGATCAGCCGGCCTGAAAAAAAACTGGCGCTCCAGCAGATATACAAGGCCGTGAGCGTGCGGGACATGGCGGTCGCTACCAGCGGCAATTACCGCAACTATATCACCATTGAGGACCGCACATTCTCCCATATCATCAATCCGGTCACAGGATACCCCGTGGAAAACCGCAATGCCAGTGTGACGGTGATCGCACCGGACTGCACCTTTGCAGACGGCCTGGCCACGGCACTGATGGTCATGGATGCAAAAGAGGGACTCAAGCTGGTGAACGGCCTGGAACAGGTGGAGGTCATGATCATGACCACGCCTGAAAAGACAGATAGCAGCACCTTTGAAACCATCCTGTCAGACGGGTTCAGACGCTTTCTGCCCCATTGACAGGTTCAGGAATTGATCCCGATCAGGTAAACGCGCGCTCCAAAAGCTCGGCAATATGCATCACCCGTATGGCGCTGCCGCGCTTGTCCAGTCCGCCGGAAAGCTGGAGGATGCACCCCGGGCAGTCAGTCACCAGGATATCGGGGTTGACCGCTTCCAGGTTATCCAGTTTCTTTTTCAGTATCTGGGATGAAATCTCTGGAAAATCCACGGAATAGGACCCGCCGAACCCGCAGCACACATCCTCATCCTCTGAGGGCACATAAAGATACCCTGCCTTTTTGATCAGCTCCCGGGGCTGGTCCGTCACTTGAAGCCCCCGGCACAGATGACACGGGGCATGATAGGCCACCCTGACATTTTTTTCCTTCACTGTCTCAGGGAAGGGGAAGACCTGGTCCATGAACGAGGAAAAATCGATCACCTTTGAATGGAATGCCGGCAGACGGCCCGGCTCATCCCCCGCCTCCTTGAATATCTTTTCATAATTGTGGGTCAGGTGGGAGGCACAGGAGGCGCACAGGGTTACGATATGGTCGTACCGGTCCGGGTTAAAGGCACGAAGGTTCTGCTGGGCAATCTCTTTTGCCGTGCCCTCTTCTGCCGCCATCATGGCCGGCAGGCCGCAGCAGGTCTGGTCCATGGGAAAATCCACCTGGACCTTTGCCCCATTCATCATATTCATCAGTGCCCGGCCCTGTTCCGGATAGATGAAGTCAATGGCGCAACCGGCAAACAGGGCGATCCTGAGTCTGGGGTTCTCAATGGTTTCTGCAAGTGCGTTGAATTGGTCCCGCAAAGGGGTCCGCGTGATGGCCGGCAGGGTCCTGAACCCGTGAGCCTTTTCCAGGAAAGCGGGCAGATGGCGGATGGTCGGTCCGCCCAGGGTCACTGGCTGCTGGGCCAGGTAGGATTGCCTGAGGATAAAATGAAACAGTTTGCGGTTTTTCATCACCCGGGACATCAGCATGTTCTTGGGCGGTGTTTTCCCCTCCTCTTCAATCACCCGGGCATAGGTTTTCTTGATCAGGTGGGGCAGATCAATGGCCACGGGGCAGACCTCTTTACATGCCTGGCAGTTGATGCAGTTCTTGACAATGGCCCGGTCATTCTCCTTGCCGTGGTAAAACAGGGTCAGGATCAAGCCGATGGCCCCGATATAGACATGGCCGAATTTGTGACCGCCCACCTTTGAGTAGATGGGGCAGACATTGGCGCAGGCCCCGCACCGGATGCACCGCAGACTTTCGGCAAACACCGGGTCCTTTGACAAAGACAAGCGCCCGTTGTCGAGAAAAATCACATGCATCACCTTCTGATCCGAAGGATTGCCCAGGCGCTCGTTGGCACCCTTTATCCAGGTGACATAAGAGGTGATGGCCTGGCCCGTGGCGTTGCGCGGCAGGAGTTTGAGAATCTCCAACGCGGATGTGAGGTTGGACACCAGCTTGTCAAATCCCACCAGGGCCACATGGACCTTGGGCAGGGTGGTGGCCAGCCGCATATTCCCCTCGTTGGTAACCAGCCCCAGGGTGCCGGAGTCGGCAATGGCGAAATTCGCCCCTGAGATCCCCATGTCCGCTGATATGAACCTGGGCCGCAACTCGGTCCGGGCCACCTTGACCAGCTTGTCAATATTCTCGGAATCCAGTTTTTGATGGGTCTGGGCCTCGAACAGTTCACCCACCTGGTATCTTGACAGGTGGATGGCCGGCATGACCATGTGGGAGGGCCCTTCATGCTTGAGCTGGATGATCCACTCGCCCAGGTCGGTTTCCGTGACCTCATACCCGTCTTTTTCCAGGTGATCATTTAAAAAGGTTTCTTCGGCTGTCATGGATTTTGACTTGACGATCCGTTGGACACCGTTCTCCCTGGCAATGGCGGCAATGATCTCGTTGGCCTCTTTTGCGTCCTTTGCGCGGTGAACAATGGTGCCTGCCTTTTCGGCATTGACCTTGAACTCATCAAACAGGGACTCCAGGTAAGGAATCAGGCTGTCTTTGTTCTGGGCAATACTGTCACGGATCTGGCAAAAATCGATCTCTTTGTATACATTGGGCCGGTTCTTGCGGTATACGGTGTTGAACTTGTCCAGTGCTGACCGGAGGAATGAATCCTCCAGGGCCTCGCGAAGCTGTTTCTTGTAGGATGACATATCCTGTGCGGTCCGGATCATTTTCAGGCCTCCTTGATCAGCAAAAGGTGGAGTTCCACAGGACCGTGGACCCCGATGGCCAGGACCCGTTCGATGTCTGCCGTCCGGCTGGGCCCTGTAATAAACGCCGTATATGATGCGGTATCGGATTTCAGGATGGCGTCCAGCTCCCCGGCCATGTCCATGGCGGTCTCCCGGATCTTTGATACCGGCAGCATGGCCACGTGGATCCGGGACATCATGGTGGCAATGCGGATGTCTTCCGAATCGGACCGGAGCACCAGGGTGCCGGTATCGGCAATGCCGGCATCCACCCAGGTCAGCGCCAGATCCAGGCGATCCATATGATCCCTAAGCGGGGGATCGACCAGCTCCATACCATGGGCAGCACATGCTTCAACGACCCTGTCCCGCGCCTAAGTGGCAAGGCCGGGACAGGTCATGGTGGTCAACGCTCTGTCTTTCATCAGATCAACGGCATATGCAGCAGCATCCTTTGCACCCGACATCTCCTGAACCACGGTCCCCACGAGACCTGCTTTTTCACTGATTGTCTGTATCGCTGCATCACTGCCCATACGCCCTTCTCCAATGCTTCAAACAGGTTATTGGTCCGTTGGTTTATCCGTAAGCCACTGACGGCAGCCAGATGACCAGCTGGGGCCAGATCGCAATAATCAGCAACCCGATCAGCTGCAGGATGATAAACGGTACAACGCCCTTATAAATATCGGTCAGCTTGATCTCGGGCGGGCATACGCCTTTGAGATAAAACAGCGCAAACCCGACCGGGGGCGTGAGAAATGAGGTCTGCAGGCTCACGGCAATCAGCATCACGAACCACACCAGTTCAGGGTTGTCCACGACACCGTGACCATCAATTTCAAATCCCAGGGACGATACGACCGGCGCGATCAGCGGGAGAACAATCAGGGTAATCTCGATCCAGTCCAGAAAGAAACCCAGCAGGAACACCGCCCCCAGGATGACTGCCATGATACCGTAGGGGCCGAAAGGCAGGCCGGTCAGCGCCCGTTCAATCAGCTCGTCCCCGCCCAGGCTTCTGAGCACCAGTGCAAAACAGGTTGCCCCCAGGAATATGGCAAAAATATAAGCTGTCGTGTTAAAACAGGATTTCATCACCTCGATGATGACTTTCCAGTTGAGTTTTTTATTGGCCAGGGCCAGGAGGGTGGCACCCAGTGCGCCGACGCCGCTGGCTTCTGTCGGTGTGGTAATACCCGCAAATATGGATCCCAGCACAGCCAAGATCAGCAGGGCCGGCGGCAGAATACTTTTAAAGATATCCCAAATAATCTTGAGTTCCAACGGTTTACGCTCAGGATCCAGTGGTGCAACTTCAGGTTTTACCAGGCAGAAGATCAGGATGTATCCGATATACAGGGCACCCAGGATGATACCCGGAACCACCGCGCCCATGAACAGGTCCCCAACGGACAGTCCCAGCTGGTCCGCCATGATCACCAGCATGATACTCGGCGGGATCAAAATCCCCAGGGTACCGGACCCGGCTATGGTCCCCAGCGCCAGTGTCCTTGAATACCCCTGTTTCATCATGGCCGGCAGGGACAACAGGCCCAGGAGCACGACCGATGCACCGATAATACCGGTGGAGGCCGCCAGGATAATCCCGATGGTGGTGACAGTGACGGCCAGCCCGCCCCTGACGCTGCCGAACAGGTTCTGCATCGACTTCATCAACTTTTCAGCAATACCGGAACGGTCCAGCATCAAGCCCATGAATATGAACATGGGGAGGGCCACCAATACCCAGTTATCCATAAATTTGTAGATTCGATTGACAGACATGCCCAGGGTCAGGTAATCCAGACCGGTCCATGTCCCGAAATACAGGTCGGAAAAATATCCCACAAAGGCAAACCAGACCGACACGCCGCCAAGAACCCAGGCCACGGGAAAGCCGGTAAACAGCAAAGAGATAAAGGTCAAAAACATCGCGATGACCAGGTAGTCGTTGAATTCCATTTATTCGCCTCTTCTCAATTGGTAAATGATTCGCAATGCCCGTGAGATTACGGATATGGTCAGAAGGCCGAAACTCGCCGGTATCACCCCTTTGATCAGCCAACGGAAAGGAAGGCCCAGGGGGGCATCCGACCGTTCATTCACCCGCCAGGATTCATAGACAAAATCCAGGCTCTGGTGAAAAATGATAATGACAAAGGGAAGCAGCAGAAAGAAGATACCGAACAGATCCCACCGGCGCTGCCATTTATTGGACAACCGGGCATGGATAATATCCACCCGGATATGGCTGTCCAGGGTCATGGCGTATGAGGCGCCGAACATGATGCCAAGGGCATACAGGTGCCACTGAAGCTCCTCCAGTACGACCAGGCCGTGACCGAAACCGTATCTGAGGATTACCTGGAGGATAATGACAAAAATCAGAATACCGTTGGCCCACATGACCACGTGGCCGATTCCCATGACAATTTTGTCAAGAGCGTCGCTTACCTTTACCGATTGTGTTTCGCTGTTGGTGTTTTCATGACTCATGGGTGTTTTCCTAGAATTGAACGTTTTTTACAGGGTGCAGGACCGTGATACTGTCGGCCTGCACCCTGCCGTGGTTAAGATGGGATCATCTTATTTAGGAGGCTCGGGGCGGGGCAGGAACCCGTAGGTCTGCCACATCTTATAATCTGCTCTGAACGCGCTGACATCATCCCATACCTTCTTGAAAAACGGATCTTTTTCCGCTTGCTCTTTGGCCACTTCTTCCCAGGCACCTTTGAAGGTATCCAGCATTTCCTGGGACCAGTACATGTTCTTGACGCCGCGTTTTTCAACATTTTCCTTCATGGCTTTGGCCTGGATCGCTTCGGTATAGGCAAAAGAATCCATGGTGGCAGCTTTACAAAGTATCTCAATCACCATTCTCTGGTGGTCGGACATGCCATTCCAGACATCCTTGTTGATCAGCAGCTCAAACATCGTGGCCTGCTGATGCCATCCCGGGTAGTAATTGTATTTGGCGATCTTGTAGAAACCGAGCCGTTCGTCAATGGCCGGCATGGAAAACTCAGTGGCGTCAATGGCTTTCTTTTCAAGGGCCGGAAAGATCTCGCCGCCGGGCAGCAGGCTGACAGAGGCGCCCAGTTTCTGCATGGCCTGTCCGCCCAGACCATAAAATCTCATCCGAAGCCCCTTTAAGTCATCCACACTGTTGATTTCTTTGGTGAACCATCCCGAGGTTTCAGGGGCAATGATTCCACAAGCCAATACTTTTACATTATACCCATGGGAATCATACATCTCCTGGTACAGTTTCATACCA
The DNA here is from genome assembly GCA_004796375.1 of Desulfobacteraceae bacterium. Taxonomy (GTDB): domain Bacteria; phylum Desulfobacterota; class Desulfobacteria; order Desulfobacterales; family Desulfobacteraceae; genus MADRE2. The sequence goes on along the minus strand of QZLA01000250.1, from coordinate 16,076 downwards.
TTGCCATAGTACATCCATGCCATGAACTCACCGGCTTCGGGACCAAATGGAATAGCAGAGAAAATGGGGGATGCCGGGATTTTACCGGCCCAGTATCCTGAAATGGAATACCCGGCATTGATTTTACCTGAAGAGACGGCACCCAGGATCTCGAACGGGGCAACCAGTTTGCCCGGCTCGTAAACTTTCATTTTCAGGGAACCGTTACTGGCTGTTTCAATTCTTTCCGCAACCCAGGGAATGGTGGTTCCCAGTCCTGGAAGCGCACTTGAAAAACAGGTCGGCACTTTGAGCATGATCTTTTTCTCTTTGGGTGCTGCCATGGCACTGCCCAGTGACAGAACAAACAGAAATACCGTCATGCAAACGAGCGTTTTGGCCAAGAATTTCTTGAACATGAATCTTCCCTCCTAAAAAGTTAAGTAATTAAAACGTACAACACTTATGGCCCGCACCTCATCGGTTATGAAGCTGTTGCGGGTCAATATGTTAAAGTCATACCGCCGTCAAACAGCAGGTCTCCTCCCACCAGGTACTGGCCGTGCCGGGAAAATCCGAAGATAAAGAGATTGGCCACCTCAACGGGTGACATCATCTCCTTGACCCGGGATTTTCCCATCATCACATTTTTTACCACCTCTTCTTGGGTGATGTTGCGCTGACGGGCCTGGGATGGGATCTGGTTCAGTGCCAGCGGTGTTTTGACAAACCCGCTGCTGATGGTAAAGGACCTTACACGGCCTTCACCCTCTGCTGATATGGACTGGCTTAATGCCCTTAATCCGAACTTGGTAATGTTGTAAACCGGTTTATTAACCGTGCAGATATGGGCGTGAACAGAGGCCATGTTGGCAATGGCACCATACCACGGTTCGGTTTTTTTCATGTGCTGAATAACCAGCTTGGACAGGTAGAATGGAGCGCGGAGCATGATCCGTTCCATAAGATCATAGGTTTCCATGGGGAAGTTTTCAACGGAATCGATATGCTGTATGCCGGCAATATTGGCCAGAAACCGGATATTACCCAGTTCTGAAGCCGACTTTACGGCTGCCTCGATGTCTGCGTCACGGGTCAGGTCACATGGGATAAATACCATGTTTCCGTCAATCTTTTCGACCATCTGCCGGGTTTTTTCGCCCTCCTCGGTGTTGATATCCAACCCCACGGCGGTCAGGCCGTTTGCTGCGGCAGCTACCGCAACCGCCCGGCCGATTCCCGTACCGGCACCGCTGACAATACAGACATTTTCATGGGAAAAATAGGTATCTTTCAAGATTAAAATATCATCTACGTCGATCTTGGGTTCATTGATATCCATCATTTTCTCCAAATTGGTCTTTTTCAAAATTGGTATTACCATTAATAAATGAAAGGATTAAAACTTGTCAAGAAAAAAAATATTTTTTTGTTGCATTTTGGTTACCCTTTTGTTAACCCTTTAATAACTGATAGTTATGCAAATTAACACATCCCTCAAGACCCTTGACATCTCATACTATCAGTATACCATTCAAGATAATGATCTTCCGTTTGGTATTGGTATTACCAATTTTTTTGGAGGTCCTGTGATCGCAAAATCTTTAAGACAAGCATTTGAAGCCATTGTCGGCCCCGATCATGTCATGACAGCTCCTGAGGATCTTGCCACCTACGCCTATGATGCCGCCCCGCTTGAGTCCGTATTACCCCAGGCGGTCCTCATGCCCGAATCATCGGAAGAGCTGGGCCGGATTATCAAATTATGCCATGAAAACCGTCTCCCCATCACCGTGCGGGGGGCAGGCACCAACCTGAGCGGCGGCACCATACCGGATGCCGACGGTGTGGTGATCCTGACCGCCCTGCTGAACCGGATCCTTGAAGTCAACGAAACCGATATGTATGCCGTGGTCCAGCCCGGTGTCATCACGGCACAGCTCGTCACAAAGGTGGAGGCCAAAGGGCTGTTTTACCCGCCCGACCCCGGAAGCCAGGCCGTCTCCACCCTGGGCGGTAATGTCATGGAAAACGCCGGCGGCCTGAGGGGCCTGAAATACGGGGTCACCCGGGACTATGTCATGGGACTCTCCTTTTTTGACGCCATGGGCAATCATATCCATACCGGCTCAAGGACCGTGAAATGCGCTACCGGCTACAATATCACACAGCTCATGGTCGGATCTGAAGGCACTTTAGGCGTTCTGGATGAAATCGTACTCAAGCTGATCCCCTATCCGGCCCATCGAAAGTCCATCATCTCCATGTTCAAGACCATTGAGGACGCATCTGAGACCGTGGCCGGCATCATTGCAGGCCGGATCGTTCCCGCCACCCTTGAAATCATGGATCAGTTCACCATCCGCGCCGTAGAAGCATTCAGCAAGGCCGGGCTGCCCGTTGATGCGGGTGCCCTGCTGCTCATCGAAGTGGATGGGCACCCGGCCCAGGTGGAGGAGGATGCAGCCAGGGTTCTGGACCTGTGCGAGAAATACGGGGCATACCAGACCCAGACAGCGGAGAATGATGCCCAGCGCGAAAAGATCTGGGCTGCAAGGCGTTCCGCACTGTCTGCACTGGCCAAACTCAAGCCCACGCTGGTGCTTGAAGATGCCACGGTCCCGAGAAGCCGGATTCCGGACATGGTCAAGGGCCTTGGAGAGATCGCCAGAAAACATGGTCTGGATATCGGGACATTCGGCCATGCCGGAGACGGGAACCTTCACCCCACGATCCTGACAGACCGGCGGGATAAAACGGAGTGGCTCAGGGTTGAAAAAGCCATTGAGGACATCTTTGCCCATGCCCTGTCCCTTGGCGGTACCCTGTCCGGCGAGCACGGCATCGGCATTGCCAAGTCAGCCTTTCTTGAAAATGAAATCGGAAGAGCCTCTGTCGAATTTTCAAAACGATTAAAACGCGCCCTGGATCCGAGCAATATATTGAACCCGGGCAAGATCACCGGGGACTGACATGTCGGATATGAAAGATCTGGCAAAGGCGATGAAAGCGCTGGAGGACCAGCTGGTCACCTGCATGCGTTGCGGCATGTGCCAGTCGGTCTGCCCGCTGTTTGATCAGACCCGCAAAGAGTCGGATGTGGCCAGGGGTAAAATCGTGCTGCTCGAATCCCTGATGGAGGAGATGTTTGACAACCCCCACGGCGTCAATGAGCGGCTCAACAAATGCCTGCTGTGCGGATCATGCGCCGCCAACTGCCCCAGCGGGGTGAATGTCACACAGATATTTATCGAGGCAAGGGCCGTTATCACCACCTACCTGAAACTGCCCTTTTACAAAAAGGTGGTGTTCAGGAAAATGCTGGCCCGTCCCCAGGTGTTTGACAAGCTGATCAGCATGGGCGCCAGGATCCAGAAGGTGTTTTTGTCCAAACCGGATTCGCACACCGGCACTGCAAAGGTAAAGGTGCTTGCCCCGATCCTGAAAAGCCGGCGGATCATGCCCATTGCCGACCTGTCGTTTCAAAAAAAGGCGGATGCTCTGATCACCGGTAAAAAAACCACCGGCGACCGGGTGGCCCTGTTTACCGGGTGCCTGATCGACAAGATCTTCCCCAATGTCGGTGTGGCGGCCGTAAAAGCCCTGCTGCACAATAATGCACGGGTTCACATCCCCAAAAACCAGGGATGCTGCGCCATCCCGGCGCTGGCCTCCGGTGACAAAGACACCTTCTTAGAACTGGTCAACCACAATATCGCCCTGTTTCCCCCGCACCGTTTTGATTATCTGGTGACCGCCTGCGCCACCTGCACCTCCACCATCAAAAAACTGTGGCCCGCCATGCTTGAGGATCAGGATCCCCAACTGGCGGAACAGGTCCGGCACCTGTCGGATAAAACCCTGGACATCAGCCAGTACCTGGTGGATGTCGCCGGGCTTGCGCCCCTGCCCGAAACGGCCGCTCTCCAGAGTACCGAAGACGACCCAAGGATTGTCACCTATCATGACCCGTGCCACCTGGCCAAATCCCTCGGGGTCCGGCAGCAGCCCCGCACGCTTTTGAACGCATGCAGCGGCTACACGTTCAAGGAGATGACGGAGCCGGACCGGTGCTGCGGCATGGGCGGCAGCTTTAACCTGTATCACTATGATCTGTCTGAAAAGATCGGCACGGTCAAGGCGGGGCAGATCGCTGACACCGGCTGCCACACCCTGGCCACCAGCTGCCCGGCCTGTATGATGCAGATTTCAGATATGTTGTCAAAAGCGGACAAAAAAATATATATTAAACACCCCATCGAGCTTTACACAGAAGGACTGGATTCTGATGAACCTGCTTAAACCCATTCAACAGCAAAAAATTTCCGACCAGGTGTTTGAACAGCTCAAGGAGCTGATTTTCCGGGGCACACTCAAGCCCGGTGAAAAACTGATGCCCGAAAGGGTCATGGCGGATTCCATGAATGTTTCCAGGACCACCATCCGGAACGCCATCGGCCGGCTGGTCACCATGGGACTCGTGGTCCACAAACAGGGAAAAGGCACCTTTGTGGCCATGCCGGACCCGAAACGGGACAACCCCTTTGCCCTGGCCATGACCGCCCAGAATGCATCGATTTACGATCTTTTAGAGGTGCGCATGGGCCTGGAGTGTGTGGCCGCCGCCCTGGCGGCCGATCGGGCCGACGATGCCGACATCAGTGCCATGACCCAGAGTATCACGGAAATGGAAAAGGAGGTCCAGGCCGGGCGCCTGGGCACGGAAGCCGATACGTCATTTCACATGGCCGTTGCCTATGCCACCAAAAACCAGCTGCATATCCAGGTGATGAAAAATTTCTACGATTACCTGTTCCACGGGATCCGGGAAAGCCTGCACTTCCTGTATGAGGATGCCCAGAATATTCAGTTGATCCTGGATCAGCACAAGGCGATCATGACAGCCATTGTGAACCGGGCACCGGAAAAGGCGTATGAGGCCATGCAGCAGCACATTGAATTTGTAAAAGAGTTTTTCAAGCAACGGGAAAAATGATGGACTTTCCAGATATGCCTTGGACCCTCCTTGATTGCCTGATAAAGCAGACATTGGCATTGACAAACCACGGATGATCACTTAAACACATTGTAAATTCATAAATTGTATACAACAAACCGGTTCTAAACGTCTTAGGGAGGACTTGCATGTTCAAAAACTTCAAACTCGGCACCCGCCTGATCGCCGCTTTTCTGCTGGTCGGCATCATCCCCTTTGCCATCATCGGCATCATTTCGTTGACCAAGGCTTCAAAGGCCCTGCAGACCCAGGCCTTTAACCAGCTTGAAGCGGTCAGGGAGATTAAAAAGGATCAGGTCCTTTCCCATCTGCAGGCCATTGAAAACCAGATGGTGACCTTTGCGGAAAACCGGATGACCTCTGAAGCCCTGTTTAAGTTTACGGACAATTTGAGTGAATTCACCTTTGAGAACAATATTGATGAAGATTCCCTGCCGGAGCTCAAAAGCAAACTGCGCCAGTATTATGAAGGCGATTTCAAATCAGAATACAGCAAGCAGTCCGGCAGTCCGCTTTTTGACACAAGTGCACTGATCGAATCCCTGACCGAAGAGGGCGCCGGGATCCAGTACTACTACATGGCCTTTAATGATAATCCCGTGAACCAAAAAATGGCCATGGACGAGGCCAAGGATCTGTCCACCTACTCCAGAAATGCCCACCGGATTTACCACCCATCATTCCGCAACTACATGGAGAAATTCGGGTTCCATGACATCCTCCTGGTGGAAGCGGAAAACGGGATGGTGGTCTACTCGGTGACCAAACGGCCCGAGTACGGCACCAGCCTCAAAGAGGGGCCGTTTAAAGATACGGCGGCCGGCCGCCTGTTCCAGACCGTGATGACCGACCCTGATACCAACAAGGTGGTCATGGTGGATTATGCCGCCTACGGCCCGGCCTTTAACAGCCCGGTCTCCTTTATTGCGGCCCCGGTTTACGACGGGGAAGACCTTTTGGGCACTGCCATGTTCCAGTTGTCCCTGGACTCACTGAACCAGATCATGACCCGGCGGGACGGTATGGGACAGAGCGGGGAGACCTACCTGGTGGGCAGTGACATGCTCATGCGCTCCGATTCATTTATCGATCCCGAACACTACTCCGCCGTGGCATCCATCACCAGACCGGACACGGGCAAAATCGCGACACCGGCGGTTGAGAACGCGCTCAAAGGTGACACCGGCAAACTGATCACCCAAAACTACAAGGGCACGGATGTTTTGTCTGCCTACACCCCCATTGCCCACCAGTCCATGAAATGGAGCCTGGTGGCCGATATTTCAAAAAAGGAGGCGTTTACCGCCATCAAGGCACTTCAGATTGCCAATACCGTTATCGGGCTGATCGGGGTGCTGGTGATCATCATTATTGCCGTTTTCATATCAAAATCGATCACCCGGCCCATCAGCACCGTGGTTAACGGCCTGGATGACCTGGCCCAGGGCGAAGGCGACCTGACCATGCGCCTTGAAGCATCCGGGAAAGATGAAATTGCCGCCCTGGCCGGCAGGTTTAATGCGTTCATGGAAAAACTCCAGTCCATGATCAAGGAGGTGACCGCCGGGATCGACACCCTGTCGGATTCCTCAAAATCCCTGCAGGATATCTCTGTGGACCTTGCCCAAAGTTCGGACGATACATCGGCCAAATCCAGCACCGTGTCAACCGCCTCAGAAGAGATGAGCGAAAATATGAGTTCCATTGCCGCGGCCATGGAGCAGTCTGCCACCAATACCGAAAGCGTGGCCACCGCCGCCGGCGAGATGACCGTCACCATCTCTGAGATCGCACAGAACACCGCCAATGCCAGTGAAGTGACCCAGGATGCGGTCCAGCAGATCCAAACGGCCTCTGACAAGGTCATGACCCTGGATCAGGCCGCCCAGAAGATCGATAAAATCACGGAAACCATCACGGAAATTTCCGGGCAGACCAACCTGCTTGCCCTGAACGCCACCATTGAAGCGGCAAGAGCCGGGGAAGCCGGCCGCGGGTTTGCCGTCGTGGCCAACGAGATCAAGGATCTGGCCAGACAGACCGCCCAGGCCACCCTGGATATCCAGCAGCAGATCAATGATGTCCAGAACTCCACCTCATCCACTGCCGCCAGCATCGAGGAGATCTCCGGCGTGATCAGCAGCATCAATGATATTGTGACGGTGATCTCCACGGCCGTGGAAGAGCAGTCCGCCACCACATCGGAGATCGTCAACAATATCAACCAGACTTCCGACGGCATCTCAGAGGTGACCTCCCATGTCAGTCATTCATCAACCTCAGCTGCAGGAATTTCTGAAGAGATTGCCCGGGTCAACCAGTCCGCCGCCCAGATCAACGACAGCAGCCAGGAGATAAAAAACAGTGCCCGCGGACTGGCTCAGCTGGCCGAAAACCTGCACACCCTCGTGGGCAAATTCAAGGTGTAAAACCAATTGTAAAAAAAGAAGGGAGCTAATCACACCATATAGAGTAGTGCGGTCAGGGTTAGCAGGCTGATCAGGGTAGAGAAAAGGACCGCCGTGGTCACAAACTCCGGGGTGATATCATATTCAATGGCAATGATGGACCCGAGTACGGCCACCGGCATGGAAGCCTGCAGAATACCCGACCGCATCTCGATCCCGGACAGGGCAAACACCCCGGCCAGCCCGAACGCAATCAGCGGTGCAAAGATCAACCGGACGAGCGACGCAATCACCACATAGATATCAAAGCTGATCTTCCGGATCTCCGAAAGTTGAACCCCGAGAGTCACCAGCATCACCGGGATCATGGCCCGGCCCAGCAGCTGGGTGATCCTGGATAAAAACAGCGGCGGTTCAAAATCGGTGGTAAAAAAGAACATGGCCGGCACCATGGCGATCAGGGCCGGTGTCTTGAATACCGACAGCACAGCGGACAACCCGGTTCCCCGGGTCCAGCTGGAGATCCCCACACAGATCACGAACGCCACCAGCACGATGGTCACAAAATAGATGGTGGCCGAGGTCTGGGCGGCCTGACCCAGCCTGAAATCGATCAGGGACAGCCCGAGATTCCCCACATTGCCAAAGGTGGCAATGATCACAAATGCGGCGGTCATCTCCTTGGAGCACACCAGGAGCCGTGCAATCAGGTAACCGGCGATTGCAGCCAGGATATGGGTCGCCGTGATGTAGAGGATCATCTGCCCGGCCACGGCAAGCTTGATGTTCACCGAGCTGAGCATATTGAACACAAAACAGGGCACCAAAATATAATACGCTGTCCTGGACAGCGTCTTGGCATCCAGATCCAGTTTCGGGCCCACAAAATACCCGAGGAAAACCAGGAAGAACACAGGAGTCACCACATCAATAAAAATACTCAGGACCTGAAAGAACATGAACATTGCCTTTGTTTTGCGTATGTTGCCTTGCTGCCGATCCGACCCGGCCTGTGCCGGGCCACCTTGATACATCCTATCGGGCAGACGGTATTCCCATAAACCAATAGATCAAAATATACCGCTTTACAAATGGTTTTTTTTAAACCGCAAAACCGTTTCCAACTGTGGCGGTGCCTGTTTCTATGCAAAGAAATGATTGACACCCAACCCTTTCATCTTATATTCATTTAGGATTGTGACAAGATAATAAAAGGATAACCATCAGCCCCCCCATGAAAACTGACACCTCAGCCCCAGCCACCCTCTCCCTGAAACCGGTTAAACCCAAACGAATCTCAGACCAGGTATTTGAACAGCTCAGGGAATTGATCTACAGGGGCAAACTCAAACCCGGCGAAAAAATAATGACCGAACGTGAGCTGACCCAGCTGCTCAATGTCAGCCGGACCACGGTCAGGGATGCGATCCAGCGCCTGGTGGCCATGGGCCTGGTGGTCCAGAAACAGGGCCAGGGCACCTTTGTCGGCAAGTATGATGCCGGGCCCAAAAACCCGATCATCCGGGCCATTGAAGACCAGAACACCTCTTTGGAGGACCTGCTTGAAGTGCGTATGGGTCTGGAGTGCAATGCTGCTGCTCTTGCGGCCATGCGCGCGGATGAATCCGACATTGAAGCCATGAAGCAGGCAATCCTTGACATGGAAAAGGAGGTCCGGCTCAAACGCCTGGGCAACGAGGAGGACGCCTCATTTCACATGGCCATTGCCTATGCCTCAAAAAACCCCTTGCACATCCTGATCATGCGCAACTTCCATGATTACCTGCTGCACGGCATCCGGGAAAACCTGATTTCCCTTTATGAAAAACCCGACAACATCGACACCATCCTGAACCAGCACAAAGCGATCCTGCAGGCCATCACCTCTCGGGAAGCAGACAAGGCCTACAAGGCCATGCAGGCCCACATCATGTTTGTCCTGGAATTTTTCGGTAAAAGAACCACCACCGCCTAATACGTCAGCACCATCCCGCCGTCAAACAGGAGATCGCCGCCCACCAGGTAATTGGCATGGCTGGAAAGCCCGAACACGATCAGGTTGCCCACCTCTATGGGGGTCATCATCTCCTTGACCCGGGATTTACCCAGCATCACATCCTGGACCACCTCCTGCCTGCTGATCCCCCGCTGCTCGGCCTGGGCACCGATCTGGTTCAGGGCCAACTGGGTCTGGACAAACCCGCTGCTCACGGTAAACGCCCGGATCTTTCCATCCCCTTCCGCAGACAAAGACTGGGTCAGCCCCCTGAGTCCAAACTTTGTGATATTGTATACCGGCTTGTTCCGGGTGCAGATATGCCCGTGGACCGAACTCATGTTGGCAATGACCCCGACACCGTCCTCATTCTTCCTCATGTATGGAATGCAAAGCTTTGACAGCAGAAACGGCGCGCGGAGCATCAGCCGCTGCATCTGGTCATAGGTTTCCATGGGAAAATTCTCCACCGAATCGATATGCTGGCGCCCGGCAATATTGGCCAGGTACCGGATCTTTCCCAGAGCCGCAGACTTTTCCACAGCCGCTTCCACGGCCTGGTCATCACAAAGATCCAACGGCATGGGATGCATGGTGCCGCCATGGGATTTGACAAGATTGGCAGTCTCTTCAAGCGCGTTCCCGTCAATGTCCAGGCCCACAACAGTCAAAGCGTTGTTCGCTGCGGCAATGGCCGTGGCCCTTCCGATCCCGCTGCCGGCCCCGGTAATGATACAGACATTTTCAGGACAAAAATGTTTGTCTTTTATGGTCAAAATCTCGTATGGCTGGATGGCCGGCTCTTGAATCTCCATAATTCCCCCGATATTTTCATTCTAAATTGCATTCATGACGCTGCCTGTGTCAGGCCTGCGGCAAACCACCCAATACAAAAGAGCAATAACCAGACCAGAGATCTCTCCACGACCATCCAATTTATAACCGTTTGAATTCATGTTGATTTCAAACAACAACTTGTTTTGAGTAGTTAAATTTAGACCTGCACTAACCTGTATCACAAAGTCTACATGTAGACTTTACGCAACACCCTTGACCAACCCTTGTTCCCCGGAAATTAGACAATAGAAACTGCGTTTAAGGTGATGATCAATTCAAGGTTCACACAGTATACCTGGAAATGTATGGCGGGTCAATTACCCTGAACAACGCCCAGCGCTTTGATAAACGCCCCGACCTTTTCGCGGATCACCCCCTCACCGGCATCCACGATATCATTGTGGCCGCAGTTCGGGATCTCCACCAATTCAGCCTGCCCCTTAAAATTATTAACCTGCTGCCGGGCAAATTTGATGGGAATAATGTCATCCTTCACCCCATGAAAAAGAATAGCTGGAGTATCCGTTTCCCCGGCCCACAAATCCGCCCGGAACGGATGACGCATCAGCATCTTGACCGGCAGCCAGAAATAATGCGCCTGGGCCACATCTGCCAGCGACGTATAGGCCGAGATCAGGATCAGGCCGTCAACACCACCCTGGGTGGCCGCCCACGTGGCTGCGCCCGTGCCGATGGACTCACCCACCAGGAACACCGGCCGGTTGTCCCGATCATTTTTTCTCAAATGCGACACCAGCTTGACCGCACCATCGCAAAACGCTTTTTCTCCCGGCCTCGCCGGATCATCCCCATACCCGGGATACTCAAGCACCACCATATTGGCCTTGAAATCCCTGAAAAGGTTGAAAAAGTAGGTCCGGTCACACGCATTCCCGGCATTGCCGTGAAACACCACCAGCCAGAACTCGGCCCCCTCCTGCTCCCGAAGGTAATACCGCACCCCGTCCGCCTGCACGGCCCGGGCCCCGCTCACCTCCATGGCCCGGCACTTGCCAAACCCGGCCCCGCCAGGAAAAAACATCATCTTTTCCTGAAAAAAATACATGGCCACCACAATCAGCCCGTAAAACCCCAAACCGTATATTGCTATCTGAAGGATTGATTTCATGATAATCACTGTTTTCCTTTACTTTTCAGACAGTCTAACAGCAATTCTTCCCATTCAGTACTAATTTTTTCTATCTGTTCCGACATTTTAGCCTTTTCCTGATCCATTTCAACCACTTTCAGGCTCATCTCTTCCACTTGCAGGGTCATCTCTTCTACTTCTTTAATCACCCGGGTATATTCAGTTTTCAACCTAACTCTTTCAGCATAATACGTGATGGAAATAAGAATAGTATAGACGGTCATGATGATCCAAGGCGCAGCTTTTTTTAATTTTTCTTTCAATTAGCACATCCTCACAATAAGAAAAATGCTTTTCCAGGATCAAATTGTTTCAGGTGAGATACAATTGTGACATAAAAATATGAACTGACCACCCCTAAGATCAATGAGATAGAAATGACAATCATAAAAAGAATCAAAAGACTGTCCATAGTATATTGGATGTACCTTTGATCATAAAAAACGAGACAATATTCTATTTAATTTTGATCAACTCCCGGGTCTGAAAGTCTTTCACCGTGAGTGACTCAAACGACCATTCATTTAACTCTTTTGTCATCCTTGAATAGACGATACCGGACTTGTTCCGGGCATCGAATCGAAATACAAAATCAGCCGATCCTGTCGGTCCTAAATCTTTAAACGTTCCGGAGATATCTCTTGTACTCAACTGCGTACCGAACATCTCCTGAATTTGAGGATTTGACCCAACCGCTTCGATAGCTATTTGGACAGGAATTTTATTAAATGTTCCGCGAAAAAACCAATTCTCAAAAAACAATGAATTACCAAGCGTAAAGGCAATCACCCAAAAAAGTAATCCACCAATTGCCCAATATCTTTGTGCCTTCTTAAAATGGTCAACATCCCTCCAAGAACGACTTTCCCATGCCCATTCATTGCCTTTAAACAACAACACAAATGAATAAAAAACACCAAAGATGGGAATAAAAACCAAGAACGCTTTAGGCACTCTATTCCCAACGCCCCAAAATGGCGCAATTAGAAATGCACCCCAGTTTAAACCTTCGATGCCCTTTTCATTCAATCTATTGTCCTCCAACCCTGAAAAACTCTGCTAAAGCCTCATCAAACATGCAATCAGAAATGAATCACTTTCGAAAAGGTCAATCCCTACTCTTTTTTGTTCAACTTCCAATTCACAATGTCCCACAATCCATAAAATAGCAGGATCAGGCCTAAAAGAAGGGACTCAGGATAAATACTATTCTTGATAGATGAAATAATATTTAAAAACCCTCCCAAACAAAAGAGCACACCTACAAAAAGCGTCCCTCTCACAATACGAGGGCTTCTCTTTATTGAAACATTGGTTTGATTCTTTCTTAACACTTCAAATATAGTCCCGCCTGAAAAAACTATCGATGCAAACCCAATAACAATCAACAACCAGTTTGGAGATTCTCTGAACAATGAGATAACAGTCATCAATACTGACAAAATCAAAACAACACCCAAGAAAATCAAGGATAGCATGTCAAAATTATTTCTCATTCCAAAATCTACCTAAAACGTATGAATTCCTATTATTTATTATGATGGATAAGCTCTTCCAAAGTTACCAGTTTCACATCACAATTTGGACACTCATTCAGTTTTTGATTTTCATTTCGATACACCTGCTTACACTGCGGACAAACTGAATGTCGAATGTTCTTCGCCTTTGATTTAGAAATGTTATGGATCAACCAATACGCGCCTATCAAAATGGCTAAAGGCCCAAGGCTCCACTTATAAATTCCGTAATTCACTTCAAAACCATACTTGGACCAATAGATGGTCGATGGCCCAATAAAGGTTAAAGCTCCCCAAACAACAAGTACTGCTGGCAGAAGATAATTCAATAGAGACGCCCTACTTAAAAAGAAAATAATATTGAAAAATCAGCATAGAGATTATTTAAGAGATCACCCTAGATAAGGTGATATGTTTGGCAAAAGTCTTTGTCTTGGCAAAATCATTTCCACCATACTCAGGCCAATATTCCTCTATTAAAAATTTTAAAAATACAAGAAAAAATTAAAAGTCAGGCCCGATTCCACTTTTGGCTTAAGTTTGTTGTACCGATCTGCGTCAAATTGTTTTAGGTGAGTGAATATTGTAAAATATAAATATTCGCTAATCACTCCAAAACAAATGCGACTAACCATGAAATCCCTACAGAAATGGAGAATATTGACATTGCGAAATGGATACCGGTATTAGCATGATGTTTCACCTACTTTTCCTGACAACTTCTTTTTGCTACGAATCCTTGCTATAAGGTTTTTCAACCTTCGAGACATTTGAATTTATGTTTGAGGGAGATTTATAATCCCTGCTCCTATTTGAGTTAGCTATAGTTATCATTGTTGAAATGAACATAACTATAGCTGATAAAATTAAAAACCAAACACCTCCATCTATCATTTGGATTAGTGCACCAAAGAAGCAGCCAACAGAGATTAACCTAATCATATGGAAAAGGTTATTATAAATCATTTTCACCTCCTTGAAATCATACATATACAAATTCTATGCAATTAATCTGGTACAACTCGAATACTTTGCAGAGCACATCCAACTGCAACGCCTGTTTCCCAGCTGGAAACTATTGATGCCACTGCACCGGCTGCTGGTTGATTCAAAATAGTAACACCAGCTGGTATATTTTTATACCCAGCAATTGTAAGACCAAACACTGAGACACTTTCACCTACTGAAAAAGGTACAGATCTGAAATGCATTATCGCCATTGTTTCACGGAAGTGATCTTCATCGAACTCTAAATGCGAATTGTAAAGATTCTGAATTAGCTGTGGCCTCCGGTAACCATGATCCAAAGCTCTTTCCATAGCAATATCTGTAGGTGAGAAGGAAATCACCTGACGACTTTCTGGATGAACAAATGAAATAGTCCTATGACTATATTCGAATATGTCAAAAACTGACTTCAGCCTGTCTATAATTACGATAGTTCCATCATCAGATATCTCTATTGAAGCTATCGAATCATCATGTTCGAATTCACCAGTGCTGCAATCAATAGCATTCTGAAAACCTGATTCACTGCTCTGATCAAAATCTTCCCAATGTGCATGACCTGAAGGATCTGTATACTTAACCGGATTATTCAGACAATACGCATACCGATTCAGGCTCTGGGGATCATAGACATCCGGAAGGAGGGTGTCAGCCATAATGAACTGACCAAGATTTGGATCATAGAGCCGGGCATCGTAGTTGTAAAGACCGGTGCCTTCATCCTGTTCCTGGTCGGTGAACTTGTATAAACTGTGTTGTAAAAGAGCATTTGATTCTCTATCCAGACCATACGGGAAATATTCGCCAGAGTCAATGGTTTGAGAACCGTCTGTGATACCGCTGGTAGAGCCCAGATGGTCTTTATGAAAAAAAACCGCAGAGCCGTCTGTGAGTTTGGCCACCCGGAGGTTTCCGGCAAAGAGATACAGGATCGGATCTTCATCTTCTATCTCAAAATCATTGCCAAAATATAACATCTGGGAGGAGTCCCAGGTCTTCCTGACCCGCTTGCTGTCTGCATCGTAATCGTACACTCCCAGGACAGTATCGGTTTCCGATCCATTCTCCATGACATGCCGGGTAATGGCGGTGATCATATTGTCTTCATTGGATTCGTAGGACACTCTGTCATTTCCCCCGGATTCTTGGACTTCTGAGCGGTTTCCTGCAAGGGTATAATCGATGGACGCGTATGCGCCGTTATAAGAGGTAGCGTTAGGTGCATGCACAAGGCCTGTCACCTGATCAGCATAGTCAAATTCTATCACATCAGCGACCATCACGATGGCGTTGGGCTGATCCAGGGCATCATCCGTGTCCCTTTCTAATATCTTTTCAGAAACCAGCTGGTGCAGATGGTCATAGTCATAGACGTGATCCTTTTCATTGATGATATCCCCGATCCGGGTGACATCTCCGGCATCAGAGTAAGTATACACCTTGTCTATGATCGGAAGATGCAGGTCATTTGGGCGGTCAGGGGAATCGGCCACGGTGGGTTCTTCATAGGGTTGGAACGCATAAATCCTGGAGATCCGCCCGGTGTTGTAATCATACACATAATCCGTGCAGGAATCTTCGAGCGAACTTGTACTGTTGCCGCGATAATTCTTAAAATACTCGATCTTGCCCATGGGGTTGTATTGGGTGATTTCCGTTATCGCTTTGGTTACCCCGGATTCTTTCATCCTGGCATTTTTTATCAGGAATGTACCGGGAAAGTACTCGTAGTCCAGCTGCCATGTCTTTTCCAAGTCCGGGTCCTCAAAACGCTTATCCTCCAGCCTTGCTGCCAGGTCATAGTCGTAATTGATGATGATCTCCTTGCTGCTGACTGTTCTCTTCTCGGTTGAAAGCAGGCCGATCGAATTGTAGGCTGAATACTCGGTTAAGGACCCATTGTATTCTTTTCTGTATGGATATCCAATACCCAGGGATCCGGCATCATACTGATACCAGGCAGACGCCCCTGATGGATAGTATTTCTGGGTCAAACGGTTGAGCTCATCATAATAAAACGTCAGGGTGATGCCCCGGCTGTCGGTCTGGGTGTCAAGGTTGCCGTTTTTATCATAGGTATAGATCCATTCTCCCAAGTCGGGATCATTCATACGGATTTTACGACCCAGGGTGTCATACTCGAAAATATTCTCCAGGGGATCAT
>QZLA01000367.1 GCA_004796375.1 Desulfobacteraceae bacterium | reverse complement strand
GTCAAAGGTGGAGGAGGGCAGGGCCACATAAAAGGGGATGTTGTTGTCCCTGGCAGCCAGGGCCTTGAGATAGGTGCCGATCTTGTTGGCCACATCCCCGGTATGGGTGGTGCGGTCGGTACCCACGATCACCATGTCCACCATGCCGTGCTGCATGAGATGGCCGCCGGCATTGTCCGTAATCACGGTATGTTTGATCCCGTGTTTGCCCAGTTCCCACGCCGTGAGCCGTGCACCCTGGTTCAGGGGACGGGTTTCATCCACCCACACATGGATATCCACGCCCGCATCAAAGGCTTTGTACATGGGGGCGGTGGCCGTGCCCCACTCGATACAGGCCAGCCATCCGGCATTGCAGTGGGTCAGGATATTCACGGTCTCGCCGTTTTTTTCCCGGCTGATCTTCCGGACCAGTTCCATGCCGTGGTCCCCGATCCTGGAGCAGTTGTCCGCTTCAAAGGCCTGGATGTCATGGGCTTCCTGCCGGGCTGCCAAAAGTCGTTCCTGAGCGGTTTTCAGGGGCAGGATTTTTTCCAGGCACCGGTCCACGGCCCAGGCCAGGTTCACGGCTGTGGGACGGGCGTTTTTGAGAAGATCACATTCCTTTAACAGTACGGTGTCGTCCCGGGCATTCTCTCCCAGGTTCCGGACAATGATATAGACGCCCCAGGCACCGGTGGCACCGATCAAAGGCGCCCCCCTGACAAACATGTCCTTGATGGCAAATATGGTTTTATCCAGGTCGTTCAGGTCCTCGATGACCATTTCATGGGGCAGTTTTCTCTGGTCAATCACCTGCACCGTATCCGTGTCCGAGTTGTACCAGATGGGGGTGATCTGTCTACCGTCTACTAACATGGCTTCATCCTTATCTAACTGTAACATTATTCATGTATGACTTGCTTCAAGCAGGTTTATATGCTACCCGAAGGGGGTAGAATTTCAAATGTGTGTTACCAGATGAATGAGGAGAAAACAATGATAAAAGTCGGCATTATCGGGGGTTCGGGACTGGATGATCCGGATATTCTCAAAGACGCTCAGGATGTGGAGATCTATACCCCCTATGGCGACCCTTCCTCCCCGTTAAAAACCGGACAGATTAACGGTGTGGATACGGTGCTTCTCGCCCGGCACGGCCGGAAACACCAGTACAGCCCGACCCAGGTGAACAACCGGGCCAATATCATGGCCTTTAAAGAGATGGGTGTGACCCACATCATCGCCACAACGGCCTGCGGCAGCTTGAGACAGGAGATCGACCGGGGTCACCTGGTGATCCTGGACCAGTTCATCGATTTTACACGGTTTAGAAAGAACACCTTTCACGAGTCTTTTGAAAAGGGGCCGGTGCACACAGCCATGGCAGAACCCTTTGATGCAGTCCTGAGAGAGTGCCTGTTCAGGACCGCTGACGGCATGGGGCTTGATGCCCATGAAAAGGGCTGTGTCGTGACCATCGAGGGGCCGAGATTCTCTACAGTGGCTGAATCCAACATGTTCCGGCTCTGGGGGGCGGACGTGATCAACATGTCCACGGCGCCCGAGGCCATGCTGGCCAATGAGGCAGGCATCCCCTATGCGGCCGTGGCCATGAGCACGGATTACGATTGCTGGAAACAGGATGAGGAACCCGTGACCTGGGATGAGATCCTCAAGGTGTTCAACCAGAATGCAGACAATGTGAAACAACTGCTCAAAGCGGCCGTCAAGGCTTTGGCAGATCAATCCGAATAACGCAGGAAACCCTATGAACTTAAAAGATACCATCCGAAGCATCCCGGGCTGGCCCATCGAGGGCGTGATTTTCCGGGACCTGACCACACTGATGCAGGATCCCGAAGCCTACCGGGAGTCCTGTGACATCCTGTATGACCGCTACAAGGACATGAACATTGACAAGATCGTGGGTATCGATGCCCGCGGCTTTGTGTTCGGTGCGGTCCTGGCCTACAAGCTGGGGATCGGGTTTGTACCGGTAAGGAAGAAAGGCAAACTGCCCTACAATACCATTGAGGAAAGCTACAGCCTGGAATACGGCGAGGCGGTCATGGAGATCCACGAGGACGCCATTGCATCGGGCGAGCGGGTGATTGTCGTGGATGACCTGATTGCCACCGGTGGTACCATCGGGGCCGCAGTCAAACTGGTCAGGAAACTGGGCGGTGATATCCTTGAATGCGCATTTGTAGTGGAGCTTCCCGACCTCAAGGGCCGGGAGCAGATCAAGGATTGCAAGGTGTTTTCCATCACCGAGTTTGAAGGGGAGTAATTCCCTTAGTAAAACGGTGTCTTCCGTATCAGACGCGCCAGATAAAACGGATTCATGATCGGAGCCTTTTCCGACTTGCTCATGTCGTGGGTCAGGGATTCAAGGCTGTCGTAACCCAGCCCCCTTTCCCCCAGAACAGAGGCAATATCCCGTTTGCATTCAGAGGCCAGGAAGAAATCATTGGCGGCCAGGAGCGGTTCATTGGTAAAGCTGTATGAGATCGCCCGGTTGTAGTAGGCCTGCGCAAACTCAAGATCCAGTTCAATGGCAGAGGTGTAATCCTCGATGGCCATTGAAAATCTGCCCTGGTCAAAGTAGGCGTTGCCGCGGTTGAAATATACGATCTTGAGCAGGTTGTCGTCGTGCATGGCCGTATCCATGGCTTGGTCGTATAATTGGATGGCCTCTTTCAGGTTACCGTCTTCCTGGGCGTGAAATGCGCTGCTGGTCAGACTTTCAGAGTCAAAGTTCCGTGCAAAGTAGATCACCGGGTTGATGGAAGCAATGCATATGACTATAAGGGCTATTGTCCTCATATGGCACCTCCCCGAATTGTATTGTATGAACTTAGGATAACCCTGTCAGGGAAAGGTGTCAACCCGGGTTGGGCGGTCAATTCGGCCAGGTTGTCAGGGCCGAGTTAGGAAAGCCTTACTCTATATGGGATTCACGCGGTTGAACCGGTTGAAACGGACAGCAAAAATATTTTTCACCCGGTAAATCATAATGATTTCCCGTTTTTCTCCAGGCTTTAACCCGACCATGAATTCCAGGGTGCCGCTGTCTTTGAGCGTGTACTCTGCATTGATATCAACCGGTTCCCACTGGCCTTCAATGTGTTCGATAATTTTCAGGGTGACGGGTTTGTCCTTAAAGTTGCGTATGGTGATCCGGTCCCTGACCTGTTCATCATACATCTGGAGGCTGCCCTTGGTATTCTTTTTCATGTTGAGCCGCCGGGTGTCCATACGGTGCCGGGCCACGGAGATGTCCCTGCTGTCGGAGAGGCGAAGATCGATCTTTTCTCCCACCGGGGTCAGCTCTAGCTGATCCTCTCCCAGGAAGATGGTGCTGTCCTGGCCGTCATCCTGGAACACCCGGGTTTTGCCGGGGGACATCATGTGGCTGCCCAGGCCGGTTTTGGCATCATTGCTAAAAGAATAACTCACCGGGATCCCCACGGTGTAATCCAGTTTGTCAGGCTCATGGGGCATGTGTGCCGCATCCCAGACCAGGGTCTTGGTGACGGGGATAGAATCCTTTTGAAAAAACAGGATCCGCTTGGTTTCCTGGTGCCGGGTAGCGCTGGTAAAAGGGCGCCCGGAATTGAGTACAAAGCCGGCATCATCAAAGTCCTCCCCGGAAAAGTTGCGCAGTACCAGGAACGATTCAAGATCGAACCGGGTTTCCTCTGGATCTGTCACGGCTTTATAGGTGACCAGGCGGTCGATGCCGGAGAGAAGATAATGGATGCGCGCTTTGACCTGCAGCGCGGATTTGCTGAAGACATCCCAGGTCAGGGCAGAGCCTTCGGGCGGGAAACTGACCGACAGCACCGTGACCTGGTCCGGATGACTAAGGACGGTCAACCCGATGCTGTCCCTGTCGATACGGACCCCCTGCCATGAGAAGTCGATACGGTTGACCCCTTCCTGCAGGGTCAGGGTGCGGGTTTCTTCAACCAGTGTGGCATCGGGATTGGCCATGTTGACGATCACCTGGTCCCGCATAGGAAGGGTGACCAGGCTGGTACGGGCAAGGGTTTCGGTAAACGTTGCGGCCAAGAAAACCAGGCCGATGAACAGGGTCGGTAAAATCTGTTTTAGCGATGCCATCTTCTTTCTCCCTGAAAAACGGTGAGTGTAAAAACCAGGGTCCTCTCAGTACGGGGCGGGAGGGTGAGGGTGTAGCGGATCGTGTCCTTATCCACCTTTTCAAATGCCTTCCACACCACCCCGGAAGCGGTGTCATGGTCCCTGATCTGAAAATGGGGGGTGCCAAGATCCCGGGTGATCTCCACCACAGCCTCCTGGGCGGTGAAATTACTGATCCTGGTGTGGATCTCCCTGATTTCGTCAAACCCGTTGATATTCTTGTCCTTGTCAAACATAAAGTTGGCTTTTTTATAGCCCATGGTTTTCGGGGTGATCCGGATGTCCCGGGCCGCACCCAGGTTAAGCTCCACCTCGTCATCCAAGGGGATGTAACGGGCACGGTCTGAGCCGATATAGTTCAGACTTCCGGATTCACTGTCAGCCGTTTTAACCGCATAGACCTTTACCCTGCCGCCGGGAAGCGGGGTGATGCCCAGGTGATGTTCTTTGTTGTTTTTAAAGGAAACAAACCTTACCGGTTCAGGTCCATACCGGTTGACATCATATTTGTACCGCACCTTGACCGGGATGTTTTCAGCCTTGAATGAGGACAGCCGCTTTGCCCAGCCGTGGGGAATGGTTTCAGTGCCTTCGATGGTGTAGAGAAAAAACTCAGACAGGCTCTTTTTCTC
>QZLA01000039.1 GCA_004796375.1 Desulfobacteraceae bacterium | reverse complement strand
TAAGTGATATATACTGATGTCCTCTCCGGTGTTCAGTTCCGAGTTGAGTTGGACGGATGTGCCACCGGTGATAGGCACGGAAAAAAGCTCATCGGGGTCGGTTGGGCTCAGCCGTGCTCTATATACCACATGGGTGGAAGTTGCGTTGATTTCAGGCTGAATACCCGTGGCAACACCGCCGCCACAGGGAAAATCCGGACTGAGCCGGACAGGTTCACCCCCGTCAACCGGTACACTGTAGAGATGGGTTGCCCCCTGGGAACCGTATTTTGCTGTATATACCAGATGAGAGCCGTTTGGACTGATACCCACCAGGTTAGAATAGTCCTGGTCCTTTTTAATATCACTCAGGGGATAGCCGGTGGCCAGCAGAGGCGCTGCGGTGAAAAGCATGACCAACAGAGTTGATATGAAAATCGTGGCACCTGACATCGTCCTGTCCCTTCTCATGACTACCTCCCTGGTTATTGAATGCGATACATCCTTTCATAGAATAGGAACTTGCAATTTGTCAAGAAAAGTGTCAATAAACTCGGTATGATGAATGTATTTAAACAGTTCAAAGGGCTAAAGAATTTTGCTGCTGGATTGGCAGTCCTGGCGATATGCCTTGTCGCAGCCCAATCGAGGGCGGCTGAATTTTACGTGGATCCGATCAACGGATCCATGGGAGGAAACGGGAGTGTGTCGCATCCCTGGTCAACCCTGCAGGCGGTGTTTGACCAAGGGGTGATTGAAAGCCTCAAGCCGGTGAACCATCCCCATGACAAGGGCGATTCATTGGAGATCAAGAACGCGGGCGCACCGGTTAAACCCGGGGATACCATTATATTGATGACCGGGTATCACGGCAGCATCTATGCCGTGGAATATTATAACCCTTTGGTGATCACCATCCGGGCAGGGGATGGCCAGACCCCGAGGGTGGGATCGCTGGAGCTGCGTTCCGGCTGCAACTGGCATGTCAAGGGATTGAGCATCAGTCCGTCCCATGACCCCGTGTATGGGCAAAAGCTTTTGGCCACGTTTTCTTCCCACGGCTGGACCGGCCCATCTTACAACTGCACCATTGAAAACTGCCGCCTGTTTTCGGTCGAGGACTCGTCCTCCTGGTCGGTCCAGGACTGGAACGATCTTTCCTGCACCGGGTTGAGCCTGCCCGGAGACGGCATGAAGGCCCTTGGCAATATATTGAAAAATGTCAATTTCGGGATTACCGTATCCGGCGATCACTGCACCGTGGCAAGAAATGTCATCGAGAATTTCTCCGGGGACGGCATGCGGGGCTTGGGCGATTTTGGTACCTTTGAATATAATACGGTGAAAAACTGCTATGATGTCAATGCCAACCATGATGACGGGTTCCAGTCCTGGTCTTATCTCAACGGTCAAGTGGGAATCTCAACCGTTTATAATATTACCTTGCGGGGCAACCTGTTTATCAACCGCACCGATCCAAATCAACCCCACCCGGGGGCATTACAGGGGATCGGGTGTTTTGACGGCATGTTCGAGAACTGGATCATTGAAAACAATGTGGTGGTGACCGACCACTGGCACGGGATCACGCTCCTGGGTGCCGTCAACTGCAGGATTGTCAACAACACCGTTGTGGACCTGAATGATGAACGGCCCGGCCCTGCCTGGATCCGGATCGATGACCACAAAAACGGCACCCCTTCAAGCAATTGTGTGATCCGTAACAACCTGGCCACCTCTGTAAGTTACGAAGGCGGTGTGACCGCCGATCATAACCTGTTGGTCACATGGGATGAATATCCCTTGTTTTTTAAGGATTTTGCACATTTTGACCTGCGTTTGAAATACGGGTGTCCGGCCATTGACAGCGGGAGTGCTCTTCTTTCCCCTCTGAACGACCATCTCGGCCGGCCCCGGCCACAGGGACGATCCCATGATATCGGTGCCTTTGAATTCAGCTCCTCGGCCGCCCTGGTGCCGGTCAGATATCTGCTGGACCGGTAAGTATACTATTAAAAAATTAAATCTCTCCTGATTTGGCCCGGGTTTCGGGTCTTAGGAAACTGTTAAACCGCCTCAGCATCAAGCCTCTTCAGATTTTGAAAAACACGGTTCACTTTTTTGAAAAAAAGATTTTTTATCTTGACACGTAGTTATTATGTAGCTTATAAGTAGTTACATTGTACCATTGAAAGAAATG
>QZLA01000018.1 GCA_004796375.1 Desulfobacteraceae bacterium | reverse complement strand
ATTTCTTCTCATCATACCGAATGATGTATTCCCCATCATCTGAACCAAGAAATTTGAAATACCTGTGATCAGGGGCCAGCCACATATCCAGGATGTTTTTCACAGTGATCTTTTTATCATGAATAAACATTGATCGGGGCGCTTCTTCTCCCCGGTATCCGGCATAACAGGAAACTCGCAACTGAAATTTTTTTGGGTCACTTGACGGGTTCAGTTTTTCCACCATGGTGTTAATCCTCCGGTAAAAGATATATCATGATGACTTTGCAATGAGAAGACCGTTAATATTTAAAGATATCTCTTGAAACAAGCATTGGGATTCTGATACAGGAAAGGTAATAATTGAGTTCATTTTCAAGAGCGGGTGACCCATTTATGAACAATGATAACTTAATCCAACCGACCGAACTCCTCAGAAACATTTCCGAATTCATCCGCTCAATGGATAATTTGCTCAAAAAATACAATAGCTCGGCTGAAGAGTTACAAAAGTCAGAAGCCGAAATGCTTGAAAATATCAACACCTTTGTCGGTCACTCCGGCAGCATGTTGTTCAACGATCCCAAGCGGTTTACGGACGGTACAAAGAAGCCTGAATATAAGATCGGGCCAAGCGGAAGAACCAAAAGCGATGTGGCGATTTTAATAGACACCATGCGTGAAAATGGCGCAACGTTCAAGGCGATTGCCGACCATCTCACGGATGAGAATATCCCCACATTTTCAGGGCGTGGAGAATGGCATGCGCAGACGGTGCAGAGGCTGTTTGAAAAGAAGAATTGAGATTCATTTAAGACAGAAATACCCAGGAACTCACAAAACCGAATTGTCCTGAGAATCAAGCGGGATTAATCAATTGAACATTCCGGACCTCTTGAAACGTCCCTGCTGTCTTTAACGAAAAGGAACATGATTGCAGCACTGCACAGGCCGATGGATGCGGTCACAAAGGAGGCAGCCACCAGGCTGAAGGTGCTGGTGAGAAGGCCGACCAGAAATGGGCCGGACGTGTGGCCGATATCTCCGATCAATCGCCAGACGCCCAGGAAGTCACTCCTTCTTTGGGCCGGTGAGAAATCAGCACCAAGAGTCAAAAAAATACCGCTGCCCAATCCATTACCGACGCCGGCAACCAGGACAACCAGCAAAAAAGAGATAAAATCGTGACTCAAGGGGATCAGTGCAAATGAAGAGCCGAGGATCGCAATGCATGGTACAGCGGTCCACTTTCTTCCAAAGCGGTCCATGATCATTCCCACGGGATAAAACATGGAAAGTTCCAGGCCCATGGAGATCCCTGTGACCAGCCCGATTTCGGCAGCATCAAGACCAATGGAACTCCCCCAGAACGGTACAATCACCACCCTGGCCGCACGGAGCAGTTGAAGACCGGTGGCGGCAGTGCCTGTCGTCAGAAAAACCGCTTTATAATCAACCAGGATGTTTCTGATGATAAGCAGGTGGCTGGTGTTTGGGCCGGCTGATGCCCGGCCGTTTTCCGGATTGAGAAAAACGGTGAACACAGAGGCAAACCCGATGATCAGCCCTGCGATGACCAGGGTATAATCAAATCCAAGGAGTTTGGCTGAGTATCCGCCAATGATGGGCCCGAAAAGCATGCCGATCCGCATCATTCCGCCGGCGGTGGCCATGGCCCGCCCGGTCTCACGGGTTGTTGATTCGGCAATATAGGTCATCCGTGACAGCATGACCGTGCTTCTGCCTGCGCCAAGGCAGAACCCGATAATTCCCAGAAAAAAGGCAGAAGAGACGAACGCCGCAACCATGGAAGAGATGGACACGGTAAATATACCGAGAAGCATGGCCGGTTTTACGCCGATCCTGGATATCAGCAGCCCTGAAGGTATGTCTGCGGCAAAGGTCCCTACACCGACCATGGCAAAAACCAGGCTCGCCCGACCGTAGCTCCCTGCCAGTTCAGCAGACAGCAGGGGGATGACCAGCATGATCATTCCCATGCCGACTGACATGAGAACCATTGGAAGGTAAATGGGCAGGATCAATGAGCGGATTACGGAACGGTCATTAGTCTTTACCACTCGTTTCGTCCTTGTCTTCATTGTGATCGTTCCACCGGTTGATTCTGCAGGGATAAACCTTGGGAAGGCACCGGAAACTACCCCAGAAGTACTACAAAATGCTCGAAGATGTCTATAATCCCCGCATATATTCAGGGCGCCTGACCGCCGGATCTTTGATACCCGCTTCAATCCGGTATAAGAAATCCTTCTTATCTCTTCCCAGTTCCCCTTTTAAACTCAGGTAATTGGAAGCATGGTTGGTGTTAAATATACAGCCCTGCAGGTCATCATCTGTATGGTGGATCAGAGTATACAGCTCCTCTAAAATCTGGGTTGAGCTGCACGGTTGGAACTTGTTTTCCAGGTTCTGGGCCAGGATTTCAGAGCCCGGGGTCATCTCCAGGGTGAGGGGTGAAATATACCATTTCCGCGGTTGAGGGGGTGCCATGCGGTTGATCAGTTTGGCTGACTCAACTGCATGTTGGCGGCTTTTTTCCGGGTCATTTCCGGTAAGACCCAGCAGAAAAATCCCGGACCAGTCAATCCCTGCCCGGTGACACTTCTGGGCCGCCAGTGCATAATCATCCTGGGTCGCCCCTTTGTTGCAGTCTTTGAGAACCTGGTCACATCCGCTCTCAATGCCGACATACACCATGGTGAAACCGGCATCGGCCAATTGTTTTAAAGCATCGTCAGATTTTTTCAGGATGTCCTTGACATGTGCATATGCGCTGACTTTTCTTAACTTCGGGTGCTGCTGATAGCTGTACCGGGTCAATTCAGTAAGCACATCAGCGTTCACCACAAATGCATTGCCGTCTTCAAAAAATATTTTTTCAACGCGGCTGCCAAACATCTCAGCAGATTTTCGGATATCGCTCTTGATCTCGTCGATGTCCTTTCGGATCGAAAATTTCTTTGTTCGGTACATGGAACAGAACGTACACCTGTGGGTGCACCCGTTCGTCACACTGATCAATAAAGAATCCCACTCCGAGGGGGGCCTGAATACCGGTGCCTCTAAATTGCCTACATCCAAATTCATAATCTATTATTACCTGTCAACGTGATAAAAGCCGGGTTCATTTATAAAATCTTAGTATAGTCATAAAAATCATGTTTTTTCAATTGTAGAACCTTCAATTACAATTTCAACTATTTGACCTTTCCTTGACTCACCCTGTATGGATTGCTATCAATTCCTATGCAAAACTTTTATGTGCAGGCGGTTCGGTCATTGTCAACAAGACCAAAGTTGAACCATTGCTGAGTCGGGATTTTTATCTGGGAGGATATGATGGGAGAATGGCATAAAACAGGATGTGTCCTGTGTGCACAGAACTGCGGACTTGAAATACGGGTTGAAGATGACCGCATGACAAAAGTAAGACCGGACAAGTCAAATCCGAGAAGCCGTGGGTATGCCTGCAGAAAGGGATTGAACGTAATCCATCACCAGTACCCCATAGACCGGATTACCGAACCACTGAAAAGGGTAAAGGATAGATTCGAACCCATTTCCTGGGACCAGGCCATTGATGAAATCACAGCCAAGATGAAAAACATCGTGGATGACCACGGTCCCCGAAGTCTTGCTTACATGGGCGCCAGTGCTCAAGGCGGGCACCTGGAAGGTGGGTTTGGGCTGTCCATATTAAGGGCCATGGGATCCCAGTATTTTTACAACTCAGGAGGGCAGGAATTTTCGAGCAGCTGGTGGTTGTTCGGGCGCATGCTTGGCAGACAGTACAATATTGCCATCCCGGATGAACACAATACCGACATGCTGGTGGGTTGGGGGTGGAACGGTATGGAGAGCCACCAGATGCCGCGTGCACCCATTGTACTCAGGGAGTTTTCAAAGAACCCTGAAAAAGTCCTTGTTATTATCGATCCTCGTAAAAGTGAGACCGCAGACATCGCCAACATCCATCTCCCTGTCCGGCCCGGTACAGATGCGCTTTTAATCAAAGCAATGATTGCCATCATTTTAAAGAACCATTGGGAAAACACAACATATATTCAAGATCATGTGGAGCGTTGGGACACCATCCGCCCCTGGTTTGAAAATTTTGATGTAAAGGCAGCCATCAGGGTTTGCGAACTCGATTATGACCAGGTGTTTGAGCTCTGCCGCTTGATGACGACCAGAAAATGGTGCATGCACCCGGACCTTGGGATTTACATGGGTCGAAACAGTGTCATGAACTCCTATATGATGAATATCCTGGGTGTTGTGTGCGGTGTCTTTTGTGTGCCCGGCGGCAATGTGATTCCCGGAATGGTGATGCCCATGGGTTTTCATGCAGATGAAAGCGATCCCAAGGTGTGGAAAACGGTGATAACCCATATGCCGCCTGCATCTGCCGGATCATTCCCTCCTTCGGTGATGCCTGAGGAGATTCTAAACGCCCACCCGGAAAGGCTCCGGGCCGTTTATGTCAGTGCCTGTAATCCCTTACGATCATATCCGGACACCACTGCATATGAAAAGGCCTTTTCAAGCCTGGATCTTCTGGTTGTCAATGACATAGTCATGAGCGAGACCGCCCGCCTGGCCCACTATGTATTGCCCTGCCGTACCTATTACGAGTCCTGGGACGCTACCTTTTTCCCATGGACCTTCCCTAAAGTATTTTTTCAGGTGCGCCGCCCCATTGTTTCCCCGCCCGGACAAACCCTTGAAGCATCCCAGATTTTCACCCGTATGGCCGACAAACTGGGGTTGATACCTGATATACCTGAACGTCTTTATGACGCTGCCAAAAAGGACCGGCTCACTTTTGGAGCAACACTCATGGAGTGCGTGGCCAACGAACCTGAGTCCCTTGCGGCCATGCCGTTTATCCTGGCAAAAACCCTTGGGAAAGAATGGGACAGCGCCGCCCTGGCAGGCCTTTGGGGTGTTTTGATGACAGCTCCGAAATCCTTTAGGAAAAATGCGGCCCGCGCAGGGTTTGCACCGGGAATGGACCAGGGTGACCGGATATTCCAGAAACTGCTTGACGCGCCTGAAGGCATCTGGATCGGAGAAGTAGATCCGGTTGAAAATTTTAATGCCATAAAGACGCCGAGCGGCAAAATTGACGTTTTTGTGCCGGAACTTGAGAAAGAAGCAAAAAAACTGAATGCGATAAGCGAAGCCGCAGATCTGAAACTGCCGGATGCGTTTCCCTTGATCCTTCATGCCGGCCGCCATACCCGCTATAACATCAACACATTGATACGGGGCCAGGAATGGAATAGGGGGAAACGGGCCTGTACTGTTGCAGTGTATCCTGAGGATGCCAATGAATTAGGGATTTATGACGGACAAGATGTAAAAGTCTCGACCGAAGCCGGAAGCGAGGTGGGTGAACTTCAGGTGTCCGAACAGATCCGCAAAGGCACCGTGTTGATCCCGCACGGATTCGGTCTCATATACGGGGACACGGTTTACGGCCTGAATGTGAATAAACTGACCAAGAATACACACAGGGACCTTTTGGGAACCCCCATGCATCGATTCGTGCCTTGCCGCCTGGAACCCATCGCCCCTGAAAGGAATATCAGATCATGATCACACCAAAACCAATCTATCCCTCTGTTTGGTGCCGGGACCATCACGGCAACAAATATACCTGGGAGCAGTCCCTGGACCTGATCAGGGAGTTTCACGGCCACACCGCACCAGGCCTGGCCGTGGGCGTGACAATGGTTTCCCTTGCCATGGATCAGATGGCCGCAGACACCCTGTTTGATGTGATCTGCGAAACCCAAAGCTGCCTGCCCGATGCGATCCAGATGCTGACACCCTGCACCATTGGCAACGGATGGCTTAAAATTAGGGACCTTGGCCGTTTTGCCCTGGTGATGTACGACAAATTGACCGGGCATGGGGTCCGGGTATTTATAGATACCGCCAAATTGGCCCGGTGGAAAGAGTTCCATCACTGGTTCTACAAGACAAAACCCAAAAAAGAGCAGAACTTTGATCTTCTTCTTGAACAGATCAAAGGGGCCGGCCAGTCCGTCCTTGGCATGCGTGAGATCAGGGTAAAAGACCAGTACCTTGTCAAACAGAGTAAGGGAGCAATTGCCACATGCCCATTGTGCAAGGAAGCCTACCCGTTGTTACAGGGAAACATCTGCATGGGATGCCGCAATGGAAATGTTTCCGACCCAGCCCTTGAAAGACTGGCCCAACAATAGTATACAGAATACTCTATACTTAAAAGCTGCAAGCCTTCAATAGTTGTATATGCACAAGAGCAATCCCGCAGCTAAGGCTGTTAACACATCCAAGGAAGAAACCCTGGTAGGAAGCATGGATGAAAAACAACTGAAAACCCGGTGGCTTGAAACAGATCCTGAGGCGTCAGCCACCCGAAGGGACGTGATGGTAGATACGCTGAAAACCCGGTGCCGGGAAGACAGTAGCGATCGTCCCCTGAGAATGGACTTGAGGGGGATTAACCTGAATCAACTCGACCTGTCCGGGCTGGATCTCTCCGGATACGATCTGTCCTTTGCTGAAATGAACCGGGTGAATTTAAAGGGCGCCAACTTAAGCCATGCGGTTTTAGAGAGCACTGCCATGGAAAAGTCTGTACTGGATGACTGCGAGTTCATCGGTGCCAACCTTGTCAGGGCCAATCTCAATGAATGCAGTGCACGGCACAGCGGTTTTGGCGGGGCGGATCTTTCCCATGCCAGCCTGATCAACTCGGATTTGAGCCAGGCCGTGTTCAGCCGCTCCTCACTGCATTCAGCCGACCTCAGGGCAGCAGACCTGACCGGTGCAAGGCTTGCTGAATCCGATTTAAGCCATGCCGTATTTAACCGGGCAACCCTGGTCGAGTGTGATCTAAAGCAAAGCAACGTGGCCCATACCCGGTTTGACCTGGCTGATTTGCGCCAATGCCGGCTCTTATCCATTAAAAATTTTAAAACCGCTGTGTGGCTGGGGGCGGATATCCGTGATATGGACCTGAGGGGGGCGTACCTAGTCAGACGGTTCATCTCAGATGAAAACTACCTGTTTGAATTCAAGAGCCAAAGCCGGCTTCATGCCATGATTTACTGGATCTGGTGGTTTACCTCGGATTGCGGCAGGAGCCTGCTGCGCTGGCTGGTCTGGCTGGTGGTGGCCACCCTGGTATATGCCGGTCTGTACACCCTGGTGTCCATTGACTACGGTGACTACCCAACCTGGTATTCCCCGATTTATTTCAGTTTTGTTACCCTGACCACGTTGGGATACGGGGATGCGGTTCCCATGACCTTTACAGCCCAGGTGATTGTAACGCTCCAGGCGGTCACAGGATATATGGGACTGGGGGGATTGCTCAGTATCCTTGGAAATAAAATGGCCCGGCGGGCAGAATAGACACACAACCAAAGGTGACGAATGTTCTCTTTTTTTAAAACCGATCCGAAAAAAAATCTAAAAAAAATACTCAAGGGATATGAGCTGCCCTCCTTTCCGGCGGTGATCATGCAGATCCTTCAGAAAATCCGCAGTCCCTATTCTTCAGCCTCCTCCATTGCAGAATCCTTATCGCTGGATCCCGGGTTGTCGGTCAAACTGTTGGGAATTGCCAACTCTGCTGCATTTTCTCCGACCAAAAAGGTGGAAAACCTGACCCAGGCCATCGCATTAGTGGGCATTTCCCAGTTGGAATCCATGGTTTTGGGGGTCGGGGTGGCCAAGGGCATGCCCAAGCAGAACTGCCAGTGGCATGACCCGGGCGAATTCTGGCTGACATCGGCCCGCAGGGCAATTCTGGCCAGTGACCTGTCCCGCCTGTTGTGCCCGGCAAAAGAGTCCGAGTGTTTTACGGCCGCCTTTCTTCAGGACATGGCCCTGCCCTTTCTGGCCTGCCACCGGAGCGATGATTATGATCCCATTTTAGAAAAGTGGCACGTGGAAGGCGGGGACCTGGCCGAACTTGAAAAAGAACAACTGGACTGGGATCATGCTGAAGTGGCGTCCTGGATCTGCGCACAATGGGGGCTGCCGGAGAATATCGCGGCCTCCATACGGGGACACCATGGGGCAGAGGTTCCTGATTTTCAGGCACTCGGCCCGGTCCGGCTGGTGGCGATCCTGCGGGAGGATGACGCCAACTCCGGGATTGATGAACTGATTGCCGCAGCCGTGAATGATTATGGACTGGATGAAGAAACCATCAGGGAGATGATCCCGCCGGCGTTTGAAAAGGCCAAAGAGCTGGCAAAACTGATTGTGTGATTTTCAGGCGAATATGGCATGAAACAACAAGCATTTAAAAACTTTTTTTTGGTATTATTTGTGTTTCTCATTGGGTGCGCACCCTCCCCTGAGATCGATTTGACCCAGGCCAATCGATCTGCCGAGAACGCATTGATTGGGGACTGGAAAGTGATCGGCGTTACCGTTCACGACATCAAAGTGTCCATGAGTCAGGTGACTGACAAGCCCCTTCCCATTTTCGCATTCTCCAAAAACAATGGGTTTGATTTTTTAGATGCCAATGGAACGTCTGTCCTGAACCGTTATTTTGGTGAGGGGGTTGTTGTAAACAAGGCGGTCTATGAAATTTTGACAAGCGAGGAAGGTACGAGCCTTGTGATTAATTTTCATGCGGGGACCCATCATGTGATCACTGAAGTGCGGACCATACATTCGCAACTTTCCGGCAACATATCCCTTGGTGCACCTAAAACCTATCTAAATGGTATTTTCAACGAAGATGATATCAGTCATGAAACACGGGCAAGAAATACCAAGTATATTTTGAAAAAGCTGCTATAGCTTAAAGGATGCGTGCAACATGGCGGATATGACATACGGCCCATTGCATAAATCAAACAAGTTGCTGCAGGAAAAATTGGCCCAGGCCAACAAAACCATCGAGAGAATCCAGAAGACATCGCAGGAACAGCTTCAGCGCCAGAAT
Source organism: Desulfobacteraceae bacterium (assembly GCA_004796375.1). GTDB lineage: Bacteria > Desulfobacterota > Desulfobacteria > Desulfobacterales > Desulfobacteraceae > MADRE2. Next base: position 31,699 of record QZLA01000018.1, on the reverse strand, counting down.
AATGTACTGGTGTCGCTGGCCAAATCAGAGGCATTGAAAAAGGGAGATCTGATTGCTGCCATAAAAGAGATCAACATGGCCGCATCAAAGACGCTCAATATAGAACTTTCTGAAATCTGGCTGTTCAACCGGGACCGGACAATACTCGGGTGTATCGGGGGGTATCAATCGAGTAAAGAAAAACACCTCGGCCATATCACACTCACTGAAGATTTCACCTATTCATCCTTTATTGATGCCATCGATACCTTTGATAAACAAAACAAGCTGTATGCAAAAAATTATGCAGCATATTTCAAAGCCCTTGAAGCGGACCGACTCATAGCAGCAGGTGATGCCCATCTTGATTCCCGCACACGGGAATGGTCGCCCGGCTTTCTCACCACCCACAATATCAATTCACTCATGGATGCCACCATACGTCTTTCAGGCAGAATGATCGGTGTCCTGTGCTGCGGCGCCACCGGCAAAAAGAGAGAATGGACACTGGCAGAGCAGAACTTTATTGCCTCGCTTGCAGATTTTGTTTCCCTGGCCATAGAGGCAAATGAACACCGGGTAACCGAATCCAAAGTACAAAAATACAACCGCTTGAATGAGTTAACCCTGAATACAGCCATCAACGGTTTCTGCCGGATTGATACCCAGGGGAATATCCTGATGGTCAATGATGCCATGTGCAGCATTTTCAGACTGTCTCAAAATGAAATAGAAGGACAGAATATTTTCAGTATTTGCACGACAGTACCGCCCGATGAATTCAGGCAGCATCTGGACAGGGCCGCAAAGTCGGGAGATGATCGCTGTGAAATCAGGATCATTGATCATATCGGTAAAAAGAAAATCCTGGATGTCAGTACCAATTACATTGAGATTGATCATGACCAATTCTTCTTCTCTTTTTTTGATGACATTACACTTTCAAAGCAGGCCCTTAAAAAAATCCAGGAAAGAGAGCAGGAACTTGAGAATAAAAATATCAGCTTAGTAGAGCTTAATGCCGCACTCAAAGTGCTGTTGAAAAAAAGAGAGGAGGATAAAAAAGAGGTTGAAGAAAAGGTTATCAGCAATGTCAAAGAGCTCGTCCTGCCCTACCTTGAAAAGGTGAAAGGGTTTGATCTCGAAAAACAGGCCGTTACCTACCTGAGTATTCTTGAATCGAATTTGGAAAATATTGTTTCTCCCTTCTCCATGGCGCTGTCATCGTTCAATAATAATCTGACACAGACTGAAATGCAGGTTGCTGATTTGATCAAATCAGGGAAAACGACCATAGAAATTTCTGAACTGATGAACCTGTCAGACAAAACCATTGAAGTACACAGAAAACATATTCGATCGAAACTCGATCTCAAAAACAAAAAAATCAATCTACGAACCTACCTGCGCTCCCTTGATTCGGTAAAGAGCTAAAGACAATTCTGTTTTTTGGGTATTTTATATACCCAAAATATACCCAATAAATCAGGTTTTTGATTTTCAGGTTTACACGTATCATGCACTTGAAAACATGGAATGACATCAAAGGTCTTTGCTCATCCATTGGATATGATTAACCGGAATCGCTTTTCTGAGTGGTTCTGCCACAAAAGGGATATTGAAAAAGTGAAAGAAACAAAACGTGTCCATCAGATCCTGTCTCCGGAACAGGTGGCCAGGGTCGATCAAAAAAGCAAGCAGATGCTGGATAAAATCGGAATCGATGTGCTGTCCGACAAAGCAAAGTCCGTATTCCAGAAAAACGGATGCAAGGTCACCGGAGACAGGGTTCGAATTCCTGTCCAGCTGCTTGATGAAATCACAGCCATCAAGCAGGACGATTTAACCCTGTGGTCCCGTACCGGGAATTCCATTTTACTCACCCAGGGGAGAACCCACTATCATAACAGCGGGACCGTGTCAAAAATCTTTGAGCCTCAAACCGGCACCATGCGGGATGCGCTTAAAGAGGATGTTGAACAACTGACCCGCCTTCTTGATGCAATGGATAATGTGGATGCCATCACCCCCATTGTATACCCCCAGGATGTGGACCAGAAGGTATCCTTGTTATATTCACTCAAAGAAACCTTTAAACACACGGCCAAACCGGTCGAAGGCCCGGGTGTAAACAGCCTTGATGAGGCCGTTTACATGGCTGAAATTGCAGACCTTTTCAGTCCGGCGGGAAAGACAGGTAATGTGTCGTTCAGTATCTCGTCCATCAGCCCCATGAAAATTCCCGGCGGGGATGCGGACGCCCTATTGTATCTTGTTGAAAAAGGGTTTCCTTTCACGGCCCTGCCGTGTGCCATTGTCGGAATGACGGCCCCCATGTCTCTTTTAGGCGCTGTCACCCAGACAAATGCCGAGGTTCTGGGCATTCTTGCACTGGCCCGTCTGGTTAACCCCGAGGTGCAGATGACCTACGGGGGGCGGCTGGTTGTTCCGAATATGTCCGATATGAATACCCTTGGGGGATCGCCTGAATCGGCACTTGTTGACGTATGTGCTGTCCAGATGGCTCACCATTACCACTTGATTTCAGACATATACGGTCTTGGAACCTCAGCAATGGTTCCCGATATGCAGGTCGGCTATGAAAAAGGAATCAAGGCGACCCTGGCGAATTTAAGCGGCAGCATGTTCCAGTCCGGCCTCGGCTCGGTGAATGATGCCATTGCCGTTTCATACGAGCAGATCGTCATTGACAATGAGATTATTCAAAATGTGGGCCATTCACTGATCGATCTGTCCGATGATGAGGAGGATATGGGGTTTGATGCGGTCAACAATGTCATGGAAAACGGATTGGCGGATTTTCTTACCCAACCCTCCACCATGAAGTATATGCGCAGCCCGGAGATTTATAAAGTCCAGCAATCCATCGGGTTTTATAAAAACTGGAACAAGATGCCTTCCCTGACCCAGAGTGAACTCGTTGCCAATGCAGGCGAACTCGCCCTTAAAAAATTGAAGGGACATGAGGTTGAGCCTGTAGACAGTGATACGGAAAAAGAGCTTGAAACCATTTTTCAAAGGGCATGTGATCAACTCATTTAATGATCCATCCTTTTGAAACAATAATTCAATAAAAAGGAGATGTTATGAAAGCTTCAATCACGCGTAGACAATTCATTTCAGGAATGGCGGCAGCTTCAGGGTGTCTGGCCTTAAGCCAGTTCAAGTTTGCCTATGCCGGAAACACCAGCGTGTTAAAGGTACGCCTTAAAAGAGACCTGCAGATTATTGATCCGGGCTACATGATCGGGGGCCAGGAGTCAGCGGCCCAGTATGCGCTTTTTCCCCGCCTGACAGAACTTTCGTTCTCCGGAAAAACCGTTGGATGGAAACCATCGGTCTATATGGAAAAGATTGAGCTCAGGGATGACCTGCACATCGACTTTCAGCTCAAAAAAGGATTTCAGTGGACCAACGGATATGGCGAACTCACTGCAGAAGATGTTAAATACTCCCTTGAGCGGATGAAATCATCAGACTACGGCAGCCAGTTTGATGCCATCAAAGCGGTCAAGGTCATCGATACGTACAGCGGAACCATCGTATTGAATTTTGCCTATGGGCCGCTGTTTATCGAGTCACTGTCAATGGGTGTCGGCTCCATTGTCTGCAAGGCTGCAGTTGACAAGATGCCGGAAAAGAAATTCGCCCTTGATGTCCCGGCATCCTGCGGACCCTATGTCATCAAGGAGCACATTCCAAAGCAACAGGCCATTTTTGTCCGCAACCCGGACTGGACAGGCCCGAAACCTGATTTTGATGAGATCCGGTGCATTATAGTTCCTGAAGCCAATGCGGCTGAACTGGCTTTTGAGGCCGGAGAGCTGGACCTGACCCGTATTGAATCCAACCGGATCCCGCCATACAAAAAGAAGCCCATCCCCAACAGCAAGTTGAAAATTGCAGGTTATCTGAACCATGCATGGATCGGGATGAACACCGAGCATCCCAAACTCAAAGATATTGTGCTCAGACAGGCCATCCGGGCGGCCATCAACACCAACGCCATTCGCAAAGTGGTTTACAAGGATGTGGTGGAGCCCGCCTATGGTATTGTTCCTCCGGGACTCATCGGCCGCAGGGAAAATTGCAGCTACAGCTTTGATCCCAAGAATGCAAAAGCCCTGATCAAAAAAGCCGGGGTGAAAAACCTGGAACTCAAGCTGTCCGTCCTGGCAAAAAACAGACAACAGATGCTTGCCGCACAGATTATCCAGAGCAACTTGAAAGACGTGGGCATCAAGGTTAAACTGAATCCACTGGATTCAGGTCCCTACTGGAGCCTGGGCCGTGAGAAGAAAGGGGATGCATGGAAGGATTCCCAGATATGGATCATGGCATTTGGCGGCACGGTTGATCCGTCCGGCTATTTCCAGTATTTTATAAAGAGCCAGGTGGGTAACTGGAACTGGGAGCGCTGGAGCTCAGAGGAGTTTGACAAACTCTACAAACAGGGCATTGCCGAGAGCAATTCAAAAAAACGTCATGCCATTTATGTCAGGATGCAGGAAATCATGGAAGATACCAGCGCGTATGTATGGCTGCATCATGAACCCGAAGCGTTTGTCTACAGGGACACGATGAGTGTGGATATCGATCCTGAGGGGTCATTTTTGTTTCCCTCAACCCAAAAGATATAAACCTTAACTAAAGGGATCCCGGTACAGGTATACCTATTATGCTGTTTTATATTATCCAGAGAATCGGCCTGTCCGTATTGATTTTATTCTTAGTGCTGCTGACACTTTTTGCCTTGATTCATATCATTCCGGGCGATCCGGTTTCCATCGCGCTCGGCCCACGGGCCACACCTGAAATCGAAGCCCGGTTCATTGAAAAGATGCACCTTGACAAGCCCTGGTATGAGCAGTTTGTTGTTTTTGCCGTTGGGGCACTGAAAGGTGATCTGGGTGAGGATATTTTTACGGGCCAGAAGGTGTCTGATATCATATTTTCCCAGCTGCCGTACACCATTGCCCTTGCATTGTCAGGGCTTGGCTGGGCCGTTTGTATCGGGATCCCTTTAGGATGTTTTTCAGCCTCTTATCCAAACAGTCTGCTCGACCGGATGCTCGGGGTGATTTCTGTCGGCACCATTGCCATGCCCTCATTTGTGGTCTCCATCTACTCTCTTCTTATTTTTGCCATTATGCTCAACTGGTTTCCGGTGATCGGTGCAGGGGAAAAGGGGGACCTGATTGATCAGCTCCATCACCTGGTTCTGCCGGCATTTGCCGTGGGACTGGGCTGGGTCGGTTATCTGGCCAGGATGGTGCGGGCATCCATGCTGGAGGTACTCAGCGAAAATTTCATCCGGGCATCCATCTCCTTTGGCATACCCCGGGTAAAGATCATCTACCTGTATGCGTTAAAAGTGGCCATCCTGCCCACCATCACGCTGATCGGCATCGGGTTTGGTGGGCTTCTTTCAGGAGCGGTGTTTGCTGAGATCATCTTTGCCCGCCCCGGTATCGGCAAACTGATCTATGATATGGTTGAGGCCAGAAACTTCCCGGTGGTTCAGGGGTCTGTTCTGATTACCGCGTTCATGTTTATTTTTACCATGCTGGTTACGGATCTGATTGTTGCCTATCTTGATCCGCGCCTGCGTAAAAAACTATAATGAAACCTATTTTGAAAAAAAGTATCGGTATAACTGCCAAATTCTTTTCATCGCTGAAAACGGTGATGCAGCACCCAATGGGGTGCATCGGCGTACTTTTGGTGGGTCTCTTTCTGTTCTCTGCGATCTTTGCTCCGATTATCAGCCCCTACAACCCCAGTGATTTTGTGGGTGACTCTCTGGCCGGTCCCTCACTGTCCCACCCCATTGGAACAGATGAACTGGGGCGGGATACATTCTGCCGGGTGATATACGGCGGCCGCATAGAGCTGGTGCTTGCAATTGCCGCCGTATCGATTTCTCTTTTCCTGGGGCTTGTGTTGGGAATGATAGCAGGATATGGTCCGGTCTGGCTGGATAACTGCATGGTATTGGTTTTTGACACCATACGGTCTTTTCCATCCATCATGCTGTCCCTGGCCATCCTTGCCCTGACAGAACCCAGTGTCATTATTATCGGCATCGTGTTCATTATCAATGCCACGCCAGGGTATGGGCGGATTGCACGGGCCCAGACCCTTTCATTGAAAAATAAGGAATTTATCCTGGCAGAGCAGTCGCTGGGCGCCAAGCCGATGCGGGTCATCCTGCACCATCTGCTGCCCAACATTATCGGTCCGCTGCTCATTCTCTGCGCAATGGATATACCGGTGGTTGTTACGGTTGAAGCAGGCTTGAGCTTTCTTGGACTTGGTGTACTGCCTCCGACACCGACCTGGGGAACGATTTTAAACGAAGGGTTCAGTGTGATCCGGGAAAGTCCCTGGCCGGTCATTGCCGGTGGTGTACCCCTTATCCTGACCACATTGGGATTCACGTTCCTCGGAGAGACCTTGCGGGACCTGTTCGACCCTAAACTGAAGGGAAAATAATGACCCCTGACCACGCCATACTGGATATTCAAAACCTCAGTCTCGATTATGTTTCTTCGAGTGGCAGAATGCATGCGCTGCGAAATATCAATCTAACGGTACCCAAAGGGAAAGTGGTCGGAATCGTGGGTGAATCCGGTTGCGGCAAATCCACCATTGCTGCGGCCAGCATGCGCCTGCTGTCTCCCAATGCTGAAATTGTTTCAGGCAGCATACGATTTGACCGTGAAGATATCCTTTCATTGTCTGAAAAAGAGATCCGGAACCTTCGCGGATCCGATATGGCAATGGTTTTCCAGGATCCTATGACATCTTTGAACCCGGTGTTCACCGTGGGAAACCTGATGACCGATCTGCTGTACCGCAGGACAGAACTCTCCCGGAACGAAAAAAGGACACTGGCTATTGAGATGCTGGACCGTGTGGGTATCAGCGATCCGGCACTTCGATTTGACCAGTACCCCAATGAATTTTCCGGCGGCATGCGCCAGCGGATCTGCATTGCCATGGCACTGTTGTGCAACCCCAGGCTTTTGATTGCAGATGAGCCGACAACCGCCCTGGATGTGACCATGGCCGCACAGATCATGTCGCTTCTAAAAGATATTAAAAATGATTTCAGCGGATCCATCCTGTTTATCTCTCACAATCTCGGGCTGATTGCGGAGATCTGTGATGAAGTCGTTGTCATGTATGCAGGAGAAGTGGTTGAGCGGGGAACAGTGGAAGATATTTTTTATCACAGCCGACACCCCTATACCCGGAAACTGATCGAGTGTGATCCGACCATCATCCCGGAGTCCGACAAACAACTGCCGACCATTAAAGGGTATGTCCCAAGCCTACAGTATGTGCCTGAGGGCTGCATCTATGCGGATCGCTGTCATGAGGTGCTGCCAGAATGCAGCCAGGTTCACCCCAAGGAAACCCAAATCGACGGCAAACATTTTTTCAGGTGCCTGCTGGCAGCAGCAAATGATCACGTGGTTGAAAAAAGATCCCCCGGTGCTGCAGTATTACCCGGAACCGATGAAAACAAACCGCCGGCAGCCCCATGTGACGACCATTTGTTGACAGTCAGCAATGTCAATGTCAGGTTCCGCAACCAAGGGGTGTTGTCAGCATTTATCCGCCGGGTAAAATATCCCTATATCGATGCCTGCCTGGATGTATCATTGACGATCAAACCCGGAGAAACCTATGGCCTGATCGGGGAAAGCGGATCCGGAAAGACCACCCTTGGCCTCGCGATCATGCGGCTGACTGAATTTGCAAAAGGCAGCATTCTGTTTGACAATCAAGACATCAGAGAACTGGACCAAAGCGGTTTAACCGAATTCAGGCGGCAGGTATCCATGATGTTCCAGGACCCCATCGCCTCGTTAAGCCCGAGAAAAACCATCATCGACCTGATAAGAGAACCCTTTGATATTAATGATACGTCTGGTGTGGATATTGACAGTGAAATAACCCGTCTGTTTGACATGGTGGGTCTTTCCCACTCGTTTAAGTCCAGGTACCCCCACCAGTTGTCCGGCGGGCAGGCCCGCCGGGTCGGGGTTGCCCGTGCACTGGCCATGTCTCCCAAACTGGTGATCGCAGATGAACCCACGGCCGGGCTGGACGTATCCATCCAGGGGGATGTCCTGAATCTCATGAACGATCTTCAGGCGCAATTGGGCTTAAGCTACCTGATCATCTCGCATAATCTGCCGGTGGTCAGGCACATCAGCGACCAGATCGGCATCATGTATATGGGACGACTGGTGGAACAGGGGAGGAAAAAAGATATCTTCCGTTCTGCTGCACACCCATATACAAAAGCCCTGCTGGAAGGTGTGCCCCAGCCGGACCCGTCAAAACGGAGGGACAACCTGTCCATTATAGGAGAGATTCCAAGCTTGAGCAACCGGCCCCCGGGATGTGAATTTCATACCCGGTGCCCCCATGCAGACGAGTTATGCAGAACAACATTTCCTGCCCCGAATGATCTGTCACCTGATCATACGGTTCTTTGCCATTATCCATTATAACAGAGAAAAAAATCATGTTTGATTTCTCCTATATTCAGAAAGAACTCGATTATTACCAGAAATTTATTCCCCTGAATTATGAGTCTGAAAAGGATGCTTTCTTCCAAAAACAGAAAAAAGGAATACCCTATAACCCGGTATTTGAGTACCAGGACCCTTTAACTGTTAAAAACTACCATGAAATCAGGGTGTTTCTGGTCAACTCAAAGGGGGCTGATCGAATCATCGACCATTTTCTTGATCGATATGTCCTGGTCACTGATTTGATGATCGCCTGGAAAGAAGACAACTATCCCGGGATGACCCAATTGTCCGGCACGCTGTTCGGTTCCTACTGCCAGCTGGATCTGCCAAAAGCGGTTGAGCGGTACAAACGGGTGGTCAGCCTTGATCATTCAACCCAGGAAAACCTCTATTGTGATGAGGAGATTGGCTGTTTCTTTTTAAAATACTTCTCACAAATGGGGTTGTCAGGCTGGTCCATTGAGTATCCCATCACCAGCGGCAGCGAGGTGTCAATTTACGAACTAGAAAAAAAAGTGGTCATCAGAAAAGGTACTGTGGCCGGTCAAGCCGGGCTGGAACGGATCATCTGCCATGAAATTGTGGGGCATGCGTTTCAGGCATTTAACGCAATGGAAACCGGTCACCCGTATACGGATTGGTTGACCACATATCTTGGAACGGAAACCCAGTATGAAGGGTGGGCCGTCTTTACTGAAGTCAACAACTTGAAGCAGCACCACATTATTCCCATCATACGGCGCTATCTCTTTTTCATGATTGCCACGGCCATGGCCTCTGAGCTGTCATTTGACAAGGTATATTCCCGTCTTTTTGAGCTCAGCAGTGACCAAGAATTCTCGTTTTTTGCAGCAGCCAAGGCAAAACGGGGATTCAGCGACACCTCCGTCCATGGCTGTTTTCAAAAGGAAAACTCCTATTTGACGGGCGCCCTGATGGTCATTGATCTGGTCCGGAAAAATCTTGAAAACCTGAACAAACTATCCCTTGGGGTATTCCCTTTTACTGCTCTGAACGACATCCAGGCACAGGATGAACCGGCATGGGCCAGTGTCAAACAAGTAAACCATGCGAATATTGAATTCTTTATCAATACATTAAATGGATGTATTGATGTTTAGGCATTTGGCCAATGACCGGGCGATGAACCGATTTCTGTGATCATTCTACCGCCTCCCACTTCTGACAAACCCATAGAACGCACCGACAAAGCCTCCGGCTAGATGACTGAATTGTGACACCCTGTCTATTTTTAATATCGAGACCACCTCACCGCCAATATACAGCGCGGCTATTATAATAAAGGTCAGGGGGATCTCCCTGGCCCTGATATTGGAAAAAGAGCTGAGCAGGATCAGCATAAAGGCGACCCCGCTCCCCCCGATAAGGGAGTTAGAGAATAAAAATGCATTCAGCAGTGCCGTGGAAATGGCGGTCACCAGAATCATCTCTAAAAGCCGAAGTGATCCGTGTTTTTCTTCAAGCAGAGGACCGACAAGAAGAATGATCATCATGTTACCGATCAGATGCTTCCAGCTTCCGTGCCCCGCGATGTATGACACCAGCCTGAAATAGAAATCCGGATTTGAAACCGATAATCGGGCGGGAGAAGAAAAGTATTGAGCGATAATGCTGTGTCCGCCAAACGCTAAAACAGATATCGACAGCAAGGTATAGGTCAAAATTACGGGGGAGTTGTATCTAATCTTCATGTATGATCCTCATTTTTTCGTATAAGACCAGCCTCTGGTTTACCATAGAAGCGCACCTGGACCCTTTTCCATGGTTTTAGTCGAGTGTATTGATCGGAATAGAAATAATAGGTAACGCCAACTTATCTGTTCTAATAATTGAACGGATTCGATCCCGCTTTGAAATCTCACCGGTTTTGGAGTCTGTCATAAAATAGTACAACTCTGAAACCCCATGGTACATATCAAGGGAAATTAAATCGATTTTAACGACTCCGGCCATACCAGGAATGACGAATTCCGGTGTTGAAAACCCGATATCGTCCCGATCAGTGCCGATCGCAGTAAAAAAGAAATCAAATATAACATCTGCCTTTTCAATAGAGTCGACTATGGAAAGCGAATATTTCTGTGTCATTTCCAATTTAATTCTCGCAGCCGCATATTGCAGGGGATGATTGTTTTCAATGAAATGGCACTCAACAAAAACACGTTGCCCTTTAACCGGTTTGAAATCGTTTTCAGGAAGCATGGAAACCAGTTGATCTATGCTATGGGTGAGCAAACGCTGCTCGGTTGCACCAAAATACTCATCATGAACGCCTCGGGTTGAGCACGACTGTGTAAAAGTGGTTATAACAATCAAGCCTAACAGTACTAAAAAATGGTTTTTCTGCATACTCTCATTCTTCTCCGGTTAATAATCGCACACTGAATCATCGCTATTGTTCAAATACTGATTCAAGAAGTTAATATTTCCAAATGTGGAATTTTCTCCTATCATAACACCCTGTCATTTGCAAGATAGGGGGCATTTGTCGTATATTGGCCTTGATTTTGATTATGATATGTAGATCCCCGATATCATCCAAAAGGAGATAATTGTTGCCAGAAGAAAACAAAAGCATTTTAAGTGATCGTCAAAGGAAGCGCACGTTCTTGATGTTAGCGAGTTCCCTTGCATTTGCAACCCTTTTAATCTTTTCGGTTTTTGATTACCAGAAAGGCGAGATCAATGAAATTTACCTTAATTTTTTCATGTGCCTTGTAATCATTGTCGGCAATACATGTGTGCTCAAGTTCAATTTAGACCGGGTGGCGTATTGCGTTGGTATCAATTTAGTCAACCTGACGCTCATATATGACGTTTCAATCGGTGCAGGGGATGGTGGAGGGCTTTTCTGGCTGCCGGTCATGCCCCTGTTTATTTTCTTTTTCTTAGAAAAACCAGACGCCATTATATCAGCCGTCTTGTTTTTTTGCTGTTCCATCGTGCTGCTGATTTATCCATCTTTGTTCAATACCTATCCCTATGAACTGAATACGGGAATCCGGTATCTAATATCACTATTTTTTGTAAATATTATTGCCTACGGCCTTGAATCATCACGCTATCGCTACAGCAAACTTTTGGTGCAGTCAAACAATGAGCTGAAAGCACACAAGGAAAAACTTGAAGCAGCTCTTTCAGATGTTGAAACCTTAAGCGGGTTGTTGCCGATTTGTGCCAAATGTAAAAAAGTCCGTGATGACGGAGGATATTGGAACCAGATTGAAACCTATATCGAACAGCATTCAAAAGCAGAATTCAGTCATGGTATCTGCCCCGAGTGTACGGACAGCCTATATGGGGATCAAAACTGGTATATTAAAATGAAAACGAAAAGGTCTAAGTGATCCACGATTCTCTTATAGCAAAGGGCAGACAAGAAGAACGATCACCATACACAGCCATTCATGCATCTGAAAAGCGATTAAGTTCGCCTGAAAGCGGATTGACATCATTTTGAAAAACAACTATTCTCTTTTAAACCCGTAACGAAACAGATGTCGTTGTTGTATGAAGAAAAAACAACATTTCCGGCTTTCACCCATGAAGACGCCTTCAAGCAACTTTTCATGGGTCGTGGGGATTTAGTGATTGTAAATTCTGATACAGGGAACGCTTTTATTAAGGAATTGAATTTAGCCGACAGTGGTATCAGAATGCTTGAGCCGCCATTGGTTGAATTCGATTTGTACCCGTATATTCACAAAAAACACAAAGCCATTGCTGGAAAGCTGGCACTGACAATAAAAGAGATGAAAGAGGACGGCACGTATCAAAGACTCATTCACAACCCGGCATATGAATAGTCCACAAACTGCCATCGGCCAACTGTTTATTTCAGGCCATGCGAATTCAATATACTCACAAACGTACCGTCTTTTCGTATCATGGAAAGCCCGATGTTAAAATCGGAAATAATTTGCTCCCATCCTTTCTTTTTACGGATGATCCCGTTATATATGCCATCTACGCCCAATGGGGGCTCCACAATTTCAATTTTTTTTCTGGCATCAGCATGACGGGTAGTGATCATGTGCATAAAAACCATTTCTGAGGCTGCCACAAGATCCACCCGGCCATTTATCAATTTATTAAAATTGATATCGATATTTCTTACCGGCTCCTTTTGAAGGAAACTGGCATTGTCAAATACTTCTCCATAGGTGAAGCCGCGCTCAATGCCTATTTTATAGCGCCTGAGATCCTTTAGTTTCGAATAGCTGATATGTCTGCCTTTCTTGGAAAAAAATACGATTTTGTTTGAGGATATCTCATCCGTATAGGCGACCCAGGATTCGCGATCTTTGGTGTAATATAGGCCAAGCAATCCGTCAAAATGCCCCCTTCGTGTATCATGCATGGCTCGCTTCCAAGGCATGAAGCTGATTTCAACATCGTAGCCAACCCTGTTAAATGCTTCCCGTGTGATCTCGGATATATACCCTTGTTTTTTAAGATTCGGCCCGTAATGGGGCTCCCACTCCACTGTGGCCAACCTAATGGTTTTTTGGCCAGCAAACGTCATTCCTGCGAACCATGAAACCGTACTGACAATTAGCAAAGTAATGATACAACTTATGAGATGATTGCGTCCCATGCTCCCTCCTTATCAGGTACTCAGCCGTCTTAGGGCCAGGTTAAGGCTTGTCTGCATACGCTGAAACGCTTTGATCAGCATGCCGATTTCATCATTGGTCCGGATGGTCAGTTCGGCGTTCATCTGCCCGGTACTGATCTGATCCGCTGCATTGGTCAGGTTCATAATCGGACGAATGATGGAACGGCTCAGAATGAAATAGATGGAGAGAAATAAAATCAGGTCCAGGATCAAAACAGCAACGATCATATATATAGTGGATCGTTTGAGTTCTTCAGTCATGAATTTCGTGGTCAGATAAACCTCGACCGATCCGATTTGGTCTTTTCCCTTCAGGATTTTCATTTTCCGCGTAATCAGGCTGGTTCTTGAAACATCAGTCCTAGCGTTGACAATTTTCCATTTTGAATTTCGTTTCTTACCAATGTAGATATCCTTACCGTCCCTGTCGCGGACAAGAATGGCATAAATCTGCTTATCCATCATCTCCGAGACGAGTGACTCCCTAAGCAGATCGTCGTCCAGCGCCCAAAACGGTTCCACTAAGTTTCTGGAAAGGCGCGTGACGGTAATGTCGGCCTGGGTAGAGAGTTTTCTATCCATATCTGCTTTTTCGAGATGGTAATTCACAACTGCATAGCCAACAAGGATAGCCGTGGTAAGAAAAACCAGTGTAGCAGTGATTCGCACTTGAATGCGGTTCATCCACCGAATGCTTTTTGAAGCGGTTGTGTCTGCAGAAGCGTCCACTTTACTGATGGATTCGTTGGTTTCTGGTTCGACATGGCCTTTGGATATCATCCGGGGCATGTCAATTATCCTGACCTCAGGTTCGGATTGCTTCTCCACAAGAAACGTTTGCCCGCACTGTTTACAGATCACCTTGACCGTATTCTGCTTGATTTTGGAATCATCAATCATATACGCCTTGTTACAATTTGAACAGCTGACTTCCCTCATAGTTCCGCTCCTTGATGTAAGATGATTTCTATTTTCTACCAACCAATTATCAGTTAGCGATCGAACAATTCATTGCTATAGAACAGGAATCAGTCAAGATCAAGTGTAAAATATCAGCTAAATATATTTGATATATCAATTTTTTACTGTAAAATTTTTTTAACATATAAAAGATACCACTATACTTTTTACGATCTGAATTCATTAAATATGCGCAATCCGATTACTGAGAGTTCATCCACAACGCATGCTTGGTATCGCATCGAGTTCTTTATTGACAAATCTTGCGTTTCAGAAAATAATCCATATCATTTTTCATAGAAACCCTGTCAACTGAACCTGATCGATCATCAAAGGAGGCGTTATGGACAGACATTTTTTAATTGCTGTTTCCAATCAAAAAAGTGCCATATTCGGTATCCGGTTTGTCGCGGATTTTTTCACGGATAAAAGCCTGATCAAATCAACCTTGTTTTACTCCACCCCCAAACCACCGGCCGTCTGGGAGGAAGAGAAAACGCTTCAAACTGAACTGCAGCAAAAGGATAAAGAACAGAAAATTGCCAGAGAGTCCCTTCAGACACTTGAGAGCGCCAAAAAAGAGAGCGTGTTGATGGGTCTTTTGCCTGAAAACATTGATTTGAAAGTTCAGCCCCAGGAATTTTCAAAAGTGGGGGACATCATCCATGAGGGTGAAAAAGGGTCTTATGATGCGGTTGTATTGGGAAGAAGGGGTTTGTCGATGATTGAAGAGGCGTTTGAAGATTCCGTCAGCCGGTCCATCTTCAATGATAAATTCACCTTCCCCCTGTGGTTATGCCGATCTTCAGACCCTTCAAGACAAAACGTCTTATTGTATGTTGACGGGTCACCCTCCTCATTCCAGATGGCGGATCACGTGGGATTTGTTCTGGCACTGGAGGACCGGCATCGGGTCGATTTAATGATATCATCTTCTCTGTCTGATGATTCCCCGGAGATTGACCGGTATGTTGAAATTTTGAAAAGCCACGGTCTGCCTGAGGATCGGTTCCAGGTCCGCTGGAAAGAAGAAATCAACCCGGCCAGGCAGATCTTGAAGATACTGGACAAAGAACCATATGCCGCAGTTGCACTGGGCCGGACCGGTAAGGAGCCCAACCTTCTGGCAAGGCTTTTCAGAGGACCGGTCTGCTCTGTACTCTTCAGTGAGCTGGACCGTGCCGCCCTGTGGTTGTGCCCTTGAATCTGACTTAACGTGTTGTTGAACGCAATATTCTGCTTCATTTTAGAAAGGAGCGCCCATGACCGACCTGATTGATACAGAATCTATAACTCAAAGTGATCTTGAATCCATATTCAAGTGTGTGAATCGTCCAGACGCATCACCTGTTTCCGGGACGGCGGCCTGTTCATTTCAGGGTATGGGAACCCGGACACGGACCACATTTATCAAGGCACTCAAACAGCTTGGTGTTGACACCATCGAGCTTCCGGCCTTTCTGGATACGAGCGAACAAGCCAGAGACCTGGCAGGATACCTGGATATATATTATGACCTGTATATCATCCGCTACAGTGATCATGAAAAGCTCAAGGCATTTGCAGACTATTCAAACCGTCCTGTCATCAATGCCATGTCTTCTATTGAACATCCCTGTGAAGCCATTGCAGATGCCTATTGGTTTGATACAGAAATCAAACAGCTCAACTCATCCAGGATCGTATTGTGGGGACCCATGACCAATGTGCTCAGAAGCTGGCGCAATGTTGCCCAGGCTGGTGGAGCAGAGGTAGAGATTGTCTCGGATGCGGATGATCTGCCGGAATCTGTTGATCTTGTCATTACGGACGGATGGCCCCCTCCCCTGCCGGGTAGGACGTGGCAAGGGCTGACCCTTGATCATTTAAAAGAGATGGGGCATCCGGTGTTGCTGCCAACGCCGCCGTTTACCGTGGGTGAGGAGCTGCTTTTTGACCCGCTTGATTACGACGGTTTTGCCGGCTATGCTCAAAAGCAATGCCTTCTGGACGTCCAGAAGGCGATTATCGAGTGGGCGATCAAGACCCCTCATAAATGAACGGTGGAACCATGGCCTTGTGAATCTCCACCCGCTGCCAGACGCTTCCCTTGATGTAGGGTTCATGGTCAAGCCATTCTTTTTCAAGCGCGTCTTTGGACTCGAATTCACACACGATCATGGAACCGATCATCTTGTCCGCATCATCCAGAATGGCGGCAGCATAGAGCCACTTTTTGTCCCGGTACATCTGTTTGGCGATATCCAGGTGTGCCTCCCGTGCTGCCAGCCTTCTTTCAAGCGCCTTCTCGTCCTTGCCGTCATATCCTGATACGATGAACTGCATAAATCCTCCTAAACCCGGATACGGTTAATCCATGTATTGAGTGTCATACTAAAGCATCATGGATCACACAAGGGCTATCCGCTGATTTTCAACTGAATTGCATGGAAAGGTACACCTCTTTGCCGTCGTAATCGATCTCCACATCCGGATAGCGCTTTTTAAAAATATGAACCATGGCGGCATTATTGCGCATGGTAAGGGCAAAAAAGGATGTAAAACCGTTTTCCCGGGCAATGAATTCCAACTGGTCCAGCATGGCCGTGGCAATGCCCTGGTCATGAAAATCATCCCGGGTGACAAACGCCACCTCTGCCCGCTGGTTGCCCATGTCCATGTAACTGCCGATGGCAACAATCTCCTGGTGACGTTTCCTTGAGATCAGGCCGATCAGGAACATGTTGTTGCGGTAGTCGATGCGGTCATAATGCTGCTGGACCGTATGGTGGGAAAAATTGGTTTTATCATAGTAAAACCGTTTGTAGACACTCTCCCGATCAAGGGAGTAAAAGAAATTTCTGTACATCAACTCGTCCGACGGCAGCAGCGGGCGCAACAGCACCTGCTTTCCGCTGGAAAGGGGCACCCGTCGCTTGTAGTCCTCAAGAAAAATCAGGTCTTCATTGACCGGCGGCAGCTGGTCCTCAAAGATATATCCCCGTTCCTTGGCCTTTGCCATGAGATCATCCCTGAAGTCAGGGTGTGCGATCTGGATCAGTTCCATGACCCGCTGGTAGATGCTTTTTCCCTGGAGTTCGGCAATGCCGTGTTCGGTAATGATAATATCCACATCCGCACGGGTCGCGGCAATACCGGCACCTTCACTGAGATTGGCCTGGATCCTCGACACCCGCCCTTGAGGTGTCATGGCTGTGGATGGCATGACAATAATGGAGAACCCGCCGCGGGACATGGCCGCCCCGCGTTGAAAATCCACCTGGTCCCCGATACCGCTGTAGAACACATTGCCCAGGGAGTCGGAACAGACCTGTCCGGTCAGGTCAACCTCCAGGGCCGAACCAATGGATACCAGGTTGTCATTCCGGGCAATCACCTTGGGATCATTGACAAAATCAGACCCCCTGAAATCAAACATGGGGTTGTCGTTGACATAGTTGTAAATCGCAGGCGACCCCATGCACAGCGATGCCACCACCCGCCCCGGAACCAGGGTTTTCCTGGTATTGGTGATCACCTTTTTTTCCAGCAGCGGCAGGAGGCCGTCCGTGATCACCTGGGTGTGTATGCCTAAATCCTTTTTCTGGTCCAGGTATTTTAGCACGGCATTGGGAAGATAACCGTAACCGACCTGGAGGGTGGCACCGTCCTCGACCACCTGGGCCACATACATGCCGATGCGGCGGCTGATCTCTTCCTCTTCGTCACTGAGGGTGTACAGGTTGTTGACTATGGACTCATCGTGCCGGACAAACAGATCAATATCATCAACATGGACGAACGAATGGCCGGATGTTCGAGGCATATCGGCATTCACCTGTGCAATGACCAGCTTGGCCGACGCCATCCCGGCCCGGGTGATATCCACGGATACCCCGAGACTGCAATACCCGAAGGGTCCGGGCGGGCTGACCTGGATCAGGGCCACATCCAGGCCGATCCGGCCGGAATAGAACAGTTCCGGGATCTGGGACAGGTAGGTGGGAATGTAATCCAGTTTTCCGACAGATGCGGCCCTGCGCATGGTCCGGCTGATAAAAAACAGCTTGAGTGAAAACCGTTTCTGGAAACCCTCATCTTCGATCACCTGTGACAGGGTGTGGGACAGCATCTGATAAATCATGACATCCTGGATATCCGAATCCTGGATCATGGTCCTGATCAGGTGCTGGGGTTCTCCGCACCCTGTCCCGATAAACACGCGGCTGCCCTGGCGGATTCGGGATACCGCGGTTTTGGCATCAACCAGTTTTTCCGGGCAGAGCTTGTCTAAATTCATGGTTTATCTACCAATCACCACACGTCCCGGGTCAACCTGGTCCCTGAGGATGGCCAGTTCGTCATCCGTGGGGGCCGGTGTCACCGGCAGGGTTTTCAGTCGAAGCAGTTCAAATCCACAGTTTTCCTGGACCTGATCAAAGCTGTATCCCGGGTTCAAGGAGATCACCCGCATCCGTTTTGAGTCAGGCTCAAAATCCATGACCGCCATGTTGGTAATAATTTTATGCGGCCCGGCATTGGCCGGCAGCCCGGAATTCTTCCTGGAATCACCACCCTCCAGCCAGCCGGGCGTGGTCAGAAAATCCAGTTTTTCAACAAAGCGCCGTTTGTCCTGGGGCGTCATCACCATCATTTTCCAGCAGAACGAGGCAAAATCATTGGCACCGCCGCTGCCCGGCAGCCTGACCTTGGGGCTGTCATACGGGCCGATGGCGGTTGAGTTCAGGTTCCCGTACATGTCGATCTGTGCACCGCCCAGGAAGGTGTAATCCACAAACCCCCGGGCGCAGGATGACATGATCGTGCCCATGGATCCGGCCATGGATGCATGGTAAAAGGTACGGGAATCCCCGACGGATATCGGCATTTCCGGCAGGTCCGGACTGATGCCGCCGGCCTCGAACATGATCACCAGGTCCGGTGAGATGGTTTTCTGGGCCAGCATGGCTGCCGCACAGGGAGCACCGGTACCAACGCCGACAGTGGCACCGTTTTCAAGCTCGCGGGCCGCTGTCACGATCATCATTTCCATTTCATTATACGTTGTCATTGGTATCCCCCCCATTGATCATGAATTCTTTGCGCCGCAGTTCCTGCATCCGTCCGATACCGCCGTTCCGGTCGATATATTCCTGGAAGTTGCCGCACCCGTAAATGTTATCCTGTAAAAAAGTCTCAAACGCTTCAGGGTCTTTTTCCTTGGTGAGCCATTCTCTCAAATGATCCTCATCACTGAAGTATTCATTGGGCATGGTGCCTGGAAACCCACCATAGGGGACTTCACAGACCGCATCTACGATAAAATAGGGGATCTGGGTCCGGTGGGGATCCCGCGCGATTACCTCATGGGAAACCAGGCGCTCACAGGTAATGACCAGGTGCTTGGAGGCGTTGGCCAATTCCAGATCAGCTACGGCTATACCTTCAAACCGGGCATTACCATACATATCTGCCTCATGCACATGAACAAACGACACATCCGGGCTCAGGGCCGGGACCAGGGCCATTTTCTTATCGGTAAAGGGGCACTTGGCCGCAACCGCACCGCTTTTCTCAAAGGTCTGGGTGCCCAGCATGCTCCGCATGGGAAGGAAGGGAACACCCATGGCCGCCGCCTGAAGGCGGACCGACAATGCATAGTTGGTCCACTCACTCACTTCGACCTCTCCGCTTTCAAGATATTTTCTCGAACAGTTTGAAAGCCCCCGGGCCTCAAGCCCGACCACATAGGCCACATCAATCCGGTTGTAGGCTTTTCCCGCGGAAAGGATCTGCATGTCATGGGTGGCGGTGTGACCTGCAAACCCCAGATTTTTTTTCTTCTGACGCAGTATCTCATGGCAGGCCGCCACCGGCGTACGGTTGGCGCCAAACCCGCCGATTCCCAGGTAGTCGCCGTCTTTGACAAATTTTTCAACAGCCTTGGAAAGGGACATGGTCTTGTCCTTTTTTATCCGGCTTTTCTGCCTGAAAAAAGCACGGGCCTTATCCGGATCCGGATCGCTGAATATGGGTCCGGTTCCTTTTTCTATGATGTCCATTGATCTTCCTTTCATGGTAACAAGACCCCTGAAAAAACACAGGGTGTCACAAATTTTTAGATTAAAACACGTTGATGGGGTAATAGCAGATATCAGGCCAACCCGGTACAGACACAGGAGATAAAGAGTAACATATTGATTTTAATGATATTTTAAAAATAAAAACATCAATTGCGTCGCATCAAATGTGTATCAATTCTACTTCATGTAGACGTTTTAATACACCAAGAAAGCTACACGGTCATATCACCATTCAAGGCACTGCACAGGACCCCACGCAAGGATCACTCACTGGGGCGCAGGCTGATATCAAACTCTTTCATCTTCCTGTAAAGCAGGGTCCGGTGGATCCCCAGAAGACGTGCAGCCTCTGCCTTATTATAATTGGTTTTGGCCAATGCCTGGTAAATCGCCTTGATCTGGGCCTGGTTTTTGGCCGTTTTCAGGTTGGACCGGTCCGGCGACACCGCTTTCTTTGCGGAAAACGCCATGGAAAACGGCAGGTCGCCCTTATAGATCACAGGGGCATCAGAGGCATACATGGCCCGTTCGAGAACATTGGACAACTCCCTGATATTACCGGGCCAGTGGTGATGCGTCAACTCTTTCTGGGCCTCTTTCTCGATGCGTTTTTCAGGAACATTGGCCTCCCGGGTCATTTTCTCCAGCAGGTGAAGGGCAATGGGCAGGATATCCTCGGGCCGCTCACGCAGGGGAAGAATGTCGATGGGGAGCACATTCAGGCGGTAAAACAGGTCGCTCCTGAACCGGCCATGGGCCATGAGCGCCTCAAGATCCTGATTGGTCGCACAAATTACCCTGAAATCAGGACGGATGATCTTTGTCCCCCCAATCCGTTCAAACTCTTTTTCCTCAAGCACCCTGAGCAGTTTCGGCTGCATCTCCAGCGGCAGATCCCCGACCTCGTCCAGGAATATGGTCCCCTTGTCTGCCAGCTCAAACTTACCGGTTTTACCCTTTGCCTTTGCCCCGGTAAAGGCGCCGGCTTCATACCCGAACAACTCCGACTCCAGCAGGTCTTTTGGAATTGCCGCACAGTTGATCCGGATAAAGGGGTAGACACGCCTGTCACTGGCCTGGTGGATGGACTGGGCAAACAGCTCCTTACCGGTGCCGGACTCCCCGGTGATCAGCACCGTGGAATCGTTCTTTGATGCCTGCCTTGCCTGGTCTTTGAGATACTGGATCTCCCGGCTTTTTCCGATAATACTGTCAAAGGTATACCGGGTTGCCCGCAGATCAAGGAGTTCTGTCTGGTACGCCCTGACCTTTGTTTCCAGATAGGAAAGCTGTTTAGCAAGAGCCTTTACCTCTGACACATCTTTAAAGATGACCTGGCCGTAAACCCCGACCAATTTTCCATCCTGCCGCATGGGAATCCGCTGCACCACCATGTCCTTGCCGTTGATCCGCTGGGATTGATTGATCTCGGCCTCCCCGGTCCGGGCCACAACATGCATCCGCGTATTTTCGAACACCTCGGTACAGTGTTTGCCGACCTGCTCTTGCGGGTTCACATCCAGGAACCGGCCGTAGGGGTCGTTCATGTGCGTAATCTGCCCGTCAGGATCGATGACGGTTGCCCCGTGGTTGATGCTGTTAAAGATCATCCGGTAAACATCCAGCTCACGGGTCAGATCCCGTATCTGTTTTTCGAGTGAGGAAGCAGGCTTGAATGTTCCGGATTCACGGGTATCGTCATGCATGGGCGCCACCATATCCTTTCATAGAAAACCATGTATTCAAAAAACTACATGTAGACTTTTAGATACGGTTATTATTATCGGGTATTTTTCATTATGTCGAGCAGAATTTTGATGGTATTTCAACCGGTCTCATTGTTATCCTGCCCTTTTTGAAGCGGCAGCCTGATGATAAATGTAGACCCTTTCCCAGGTGCAGAAAGAACGTCCATGGTACCGGCGTGATTTTCCTTGATGATAAAATATGACACCGATAATCCCAGGCCGGTGCCCGTCCCCGGTAATTTGGTCGTAAAAAACGGTTCAAAAATCCGCTGCTGGATCTTTTTGTCCATACCCGGCCCGTTGTCTTCGATCTCGATTCTGAGCATGTTGCCCGGAGTTTCAACGAACAGTCTCAATATAAAACAAGGCGGCGCACCATCCCATGTCCCCTGCTCCTGCATGGCAAACGCCCCGTTCCTGAGGATATTCAGAAGAACCTGCTGGATCTTGGATCCTTCACAGGGAATCATGGGCAGATCCTTCTCATATTCCTTTATGATTTTAATCGCCTTAAAGTCATACTGTTTTTTTAGATCATAATCTGTTGAGGCCAGCTCCAGAACCAGGTCCAGGAGTTCTCCGGGGTGATGTGAAGAAACCACCGCTTCGGATTTCCTGGCAAAACTGAGCATGTTATCCACAATGTCCGCCACCCGCTGACCGGACTCGTTGATTGCGGCGACCATATTAAAAATACTTCTTTTCTCCATGAACGCGCGGATCTTATCCATAGGTATACCGATCTCCTCTGCGACACGCAGATTGGCTTTCATGTCAAGATTTTCAAGGCGGGATCTCATCACATTGGCATTTTGTATCATCCCGGCCAGGGGATTATTGATTTCATGGGCCATCCCAGCAGCAAGCCCTCCCACAGAAAGCATCTTTTCAGACTGCACCATCATCTCTTCCAGGCGGGCCTTTTCGGTCACATCATCCACCCGGATCACCGCACCCTCAACGCCATTTGCAGTGAGGGGGTAGATGGTCACATCTTCGTAACCTTCAAAACGGTCAACCTGGCGAACCTGGCGCGGACTGTATCGAACCTGCTTGGATTCAATGGCATCCCTGACCAGTGTCATCTGTTTTGACAGGCGGGGGAATACATGTTCAAGCCGTTTTCCCATTGCAGATACAAGGGATATGCCTGTCAATGCATGGGCTTCATTGTTCCACTGGGTGATCCTTCCATCGGTATCCACGCCGATCAATACGGATGGCATGGAGTTAATGATGTTTGACAGGTAGTTTCTCAGGTTCCGGATCTCCTCTTCTGCTTTCTTGCGATCCGTAATGTCCTGATAGGCGCCCAGTACTCCGATGACATTTTGATTCTCATCCCTCATAGGGACCTTGCTGGTCAGTAACCAATTGGTGGCCCCGTCCGGCCGGTCCTGGGGCTCCTCATAAAACAGCTTATCCTCACCCGACGCCATCACCGCCTGGTCATCTCCGCGGAACTTTTCTGCCTGTGATTCAAAAGCAAGATCGAAGTCGGTTTTGCCCACCAGAAGGTCTGTGGAGTCCAGGCCGGCATCCCGGGCAAACGCCAAATTGGCACCCTGGTAAACACAATCGCGGTCTTTCCAGAACACCCGGACCGGAATACTGTCCAGTACCAGCCTTAAAATCCGGCTGGTCTCTTTGTGGGCATTCTCCGCTGCCTTGAGCCGGGTAATATCTGAAAACGCACCGATAATACCAGCCACGTCCCCTGATTCATCACGGAAAACATCTTTTGCAAAGATCACCGGCCTCATCTGGCCGTCCTTGTCTATGACCTCAAACTCATATACTTGATGAATCGGGTTTTCAATCAGCTCAAGATCTTTACGGTGATACATATCAGCCTGGTCACTGGGCCACAGTTCATTCACCCGTTTACCCATGATCTGCTCGACACTCACGCCCATGAAATCACAAAACGCCCGGTTGCACCCCTGGTAACGCCCTCCCTTGTCTTTATAGAACACTGGCGTAGGTACGGCATTTAAGAGCGCCCGGATAAAATTTGCGTTCCGCACCTGGGACTCGATCGCCCGTTTGCGCTCCGTAATATTCAAGAGTGACACAATAATAAATCGAACGGATTGATCGGGATTCCGGAAACAGGATGCACTCAGGTGAACGAAAAGTAATTCACCATTTTTGTGATATACCCTTTTTTCCAACTCATAATTATCCAGTTCACCGGCAATCATACGGTTAAAAGGTTCCATTTCAGCCGGTAGATCTTCCGGGTGTGTCAACTCCGGCCAATTTACTTCCTGCAGTTCCTGCTCAGAATATCCAAGAATCTCGCACAACCTGGCATTTACTTTTACCCATCCATCCTGCACCGAAGTAATGGCAATCCCGATATTACCGAACTCAAACTGTGAACGGAACAACGCTTCGCTCTCCTTGAGCTGGCGGATCAGGCTGGATACTTCAGCCTTCTCCCTTTCAAGGCTGTCAACCATTTCGTTAAAAGACAGCATCAGCAGCCCGAATTCCTGTTCATTGATGGTGTCGAGTTTTTGGAAACGGCCCTCAGCCACGCCGTCGGTTGCTTCAATCAATTGGTTCAAGGGTTTCTTGATCAGCAAATGAAAGGCCAGGAGCAGGGTTCCCAGAATCGTAATAAAAACACAAGCCGCACTCAGGTAAACGATCTTGTGGGCCATCCGCACGGGGCTGTAGTAATCCTGCTCAAAGACAAAGCTGACAATATGCCAGTCCCAGAAAGGGAAGAAGTGAGATGATGCTCTCACGGTTTTGCCCATCAAAGAGAAACCGGCAACACCATCGGTTTGATCATATATTGGAGAGGATTTAAGATCACCTTCGGGCATCCCCAGTGAGCATGCCTGAATTCCCTCTCCCGGTTTCAGTATCATCAGATGGATGTGGGGAAACTTGTCACTGATGGATGTGATCCGATTCATCGCCTCCATCTGCATGGCCTGATTCATCTCAGCATTGCCCTCAAGTCTGAGATCGAGAAGGTAGCTGAGGCTGTCCTGACAGACCTGCAATCCCATATCAGCGGTCTGCGCCAGGTTGGCATCGAATTGGCGCACAAGGAAGTCCTCCAAAGGAGAGGATAAAACCCTCACCAGCAGCGTTGAGCAGATGACACCGACAACAACAACCGGAAATAGCAGTTTGAAAAGGATGCGTTTATGAAAGGGAAATCTCTTGATTGCCATTCTACTCTGTTTTGGTCTGCGGCGCCTTGAACTTCGCAGGTGCAGTTTTCATTTTTCCCGGCCAGACGATCTCTTTTTTGCCTTCCTGCCATTGGATCAGGAATGAATTGTGCCCGACCTGTTTACCCGACGGGTCCACCTTGAAGCGCCCGAGAACGGTGACTGTATCCAGCGCAGCAATGTAATCCCGCATTTTATCGTTGTCCAGACTTTGCGCCTGTATCACGGCTTTTTCCATGAGCTGGCAGGCCGAGTAGGCAGACGCGGCATGAAAGGAGGGCAGATGCCCTGAAAAAGCGGTAAATTCGTCAATAAACCGTTTGGTCCCCGGAAATGGAATCCTCTCTGACGGTTCCCATTGAGATGGACCGAACACACAATCCGCCATTTCCCCCACCCGTTTGTAAAAATCCGGGTGTGCCGGTGTAATGGGCATACCCAAAACTGTAGGACTGTATCGAGTCTCTTTTAAAATTCGTATCAACTCATAACTGTCCGGCGGGTATGCTGACAAAACCAGGCCATGTGCATCATGTGTCCGGGCTTGGGCCACAAGGCCGGGCAGCTGCGATTTCCCGTCATTGAAACCCTGCTTGTAAAGAATATTGATTTTAAAGATAGCGGCCCATTGTTCGACCCCCCGGATCATATCCAGATTGAATTCAGATGTTTCATCATAGAGCAAAGACAAAGTGTTCAGCTTGTTCTGGGCCATCATATCCAGCAGTCCGATAAACTGTCGTTTCGCCGGGGCGTAAAGTTGGAACAGGTAACGAAACCCTCTCTCCCAGGGCTTTTCTGCTGCTGCGGCAATGGCCAGCATCAATTTTTTGTGTGTTTCAGTGATTTCTGAGGCCCCCAGGGTCAGCGGTGTGGAGTAGGGGGAAAAGACAAGATCGACCTGATCCTGGACAAGCAATTTTTCATAAAGACTCTTTACAAGCGCTTTATCACTTTGATCGTCATACAGAATCAGTTTGATTTTACGGCCAAGCAGCCCGCCACCATCATTGATTTCGTCAACCCAGAGATGAAATGCTTTTTTGATCATCAAGGATGGTTCGTGATAACCCCCCGTCTCTGAAACTGTTGCGCCGATGATGATTGGACCTGGCGGGTCCTGCGCTTGAACAATGCTAAAGAAAAGCAGGAAACAGATGAAGACCATTTTTTGAACACACCTGACATTGTATTCCATTTCACGAATTCCAAATATAAAGTAGCTGATGTGCGACCTGGGTAAACTGTAAAGAATTGTCAATCGCCATTTCTTTCAAATACTAAACTCTACTACCTTTTCCATCGTTTTTCAATCAATTAA
Source organism: Desulfobacteraceae bacterium (assembly GCA_004796375.1). Classification (GTDB taxonomy): domain Bacteria; phylum Desulfobacterota; class Desulfobacteria; order Desulfobacterales; family Desulfobacteraceae; genus MADRE2. Next base: position 5,223 of record QZLA01000018.1, on the reverse strand, counting down.
TCTGTTGGAAGAAATTCGTCACCTGTTAAGTGTTTGAGAGGTGGGTCATTGGGTTAACCGCATTATTAAGGACAAAGGCGTGACCGCGGACTAATTAACACCGTCCAGCACATTTCGGATCGCCTGCGCAAGTTCGGTTTTCACAATCGGTTTTAATAAAAGCCCGTGCACCCCTATCCTCTCCAGCGCCTCGCTATCCAACTGGTCGTTGAATCCGGTATTCAATATGATCGGGATATCCGGGCGTGTACTCAACACCGCTTCTGCCAGCTGGTCACCCGACATTTTCGGCATGGACAGATCCGTGATTACCAGGTCGTATGAAAAGGGATCGGATTGAAACCTGGTCAATGCATCCGCCGGGTTACTGTCAGCAGTCACCTGGTATCCCATACGCTCCAGGATCTGTTTGAGCATGGTGATGATGCTGACTTCATCATCCACCAGTAATATTCTCTCACTGCCGCCCTGAATCACATCGATTTCATCAGTTTTCCGCCCCGGTGCCATTTCCCGGACCGCCGGGAAATACACATTGAACCGGCTGCCATTTCCCGGCTCGCTGGTCACGCTGATTGCGCCACCCATTCCGGAAACGATGCCGTGAACCACGGATAGCCCCATCCCGGTTCCCTTTCCCTTTTCCTTTGTAGTAAAGTAGGGGTCGAATATCTTCTCTATCAGGTGATTATCCATGCCGATACCGGTGTCTGATACCGTAAGGCAATTGTAAAGGCCCGGCATGATCCCCGGTGCTGCTGAATCCGGGTTTGCCACCTGTGTCTCCTTGAGTGTCACCCGAAGTTCCCCCCCTGTCTCCTGCATGGCATGATATGCATTGGTTGCCAGGTTCATGATGATCTGGTGAATTTTCGTGGGATCGGCTTTGATCATTCTACATTCCGGGTGAATATCATGCGTGATGTCAATGGTCGATGGAATGGATGAACGGATCAGTTTCAAGACCTCTTTGACGATAGGCTGCATTTTCACAACGCTGAGTTCTCCGGTATCCTGTCTTGAAAAGGTGAGAATCTGCTTGATCAGCTCCTTTGCCCGCTGCGCCCCATGATACACTTCATTGAGATGCTTTTCCTGGGTGCTTCCCGCGGGCGCATCATCGAGCATCATTTCGGTATACCCCAGGATTGGAAACAGGATATTGTTGAAATCATGGGCGATCCCCCCGGCCAGGGTACCGATGGATTCCATTTTCTGGGATTGCTGGAGCTGGGACTCAAGCCGTTTTAACTCGGTAACATCCCTGTATATGCTCAGCTTGGACACCGTACCGTCGGGCTGGGTAATCGGTGAGCTGGATACCAGGTATGAACGCCCGTCCTTGGGGCTTAGAATATCCAATGTATAATGCTGATTCTCTGATATTTTTTCATACTGACACCAGTGGCATTTTTGGGGCAGATCATGGACCGCCGAGTGACAGCTTTCTCCTGTGGCATCACGGCCCAACCGTCTGATCATGGCAGGATTCAAGTATTCCACCTTAAATTCAGGAGAGCAGATATACACCGGATCTTCCATGTTTTCCATCATGGACCGGTACTTTTCTTCACTCTGTTTCAACGCCATCTCTGCCTTTTTTCTCTGGGTCATGTCCCGGGCAAATGAAATCATGATTTTCCCCTCGGGAATCTGAATTTTTCCTTCGACACTGTCATACTCACGGGTCTGATGAACCCCGATCCTGACCTCCACGGGAAACGTGCTGCCATCACTTCTTTTATGAATACCATGAATGGTAACCGGTTTCTCCGGGGTCATGGTGTTCCAGAAGACCGCCTTGTGGTTCTCTTCAATGGCGGTCACATCGATTTGACCCACATTGGTTTCCAAAAGCGCCTGCCGGGTGTATCCCAGGCTGAGGCAGGCCTGTTTATTCACATCGATAATCCGGCCATCCATGCCGGCAACAAAAACGGAATCTGCGGCTTGATCAATGAGCCGGCGATATCTCTCCTTGCTCTTAAGAAGGCTTTGCGCCAGCTCTTTCATCGCTTTTGACAGATCACCGATTTCATCGTCTGAAGCAGCAGGAAATCCATACCCGTAATTGTCCGTTTCTATGGCTTTGATGGCCTGTTTCTGGTTTAGTATAAAATTATTAAAGTATCGCGACGCCATAAACCACAGCACGATGTTCAGGCAGACGGCCACAATACTGATGGCCAGGATGATTAGATAATTCCGCTGGTGCCTGTCCTGATCCTGCGCTATCAACTCCTGAATGGCATCATCGGCCAGGCTGAAAAAATAGTTTGAGGTCTTGAAAACAAAGGCTTCGCGGTTTTTAATGGCCAGGTGATTCAAGTAGTCCTTTTCAAGGTTGTGAATCAGCGCCTGGACCGTTCCCAGCAGTCTATCATCGGCGGTCAGGGCCTTAGCGTTGGCATACTGCTGTTTTAACTCTGGAAATTTCTTCAAATCATGATGGTGATAGATCTGCATATTCAGCATCCACAACTCGTTCAGGATAAAGGAAAAGCGTTCATGATCCCTTACGACCAGTGTGCTGTGCTCTCTAAGGGTTTTAAACAACTCCCGGTTAGAAGTCGGCAATTTGTTGCGGATCGAATACTTCAAAACCAGTTCATTAAAGGCACGATGAAAACTATCAACATGACCGGGCAGTTTTATTAACCGCTTTTCAAACACAGGTGACACGCCGGAGTAAAGCCGGGTGATCCGTTTGATGATATCCCTGGTACTTTTGATTTCAGACTCAAAATCCCTGACCTGGGATTCACGTTGATTGATTGAAATCGTTTTTGTTAATGACTGGAGCTTCTCAATCTGTAAAATAAAATCTTTTAGAAGCACGATGCGATGATTGGACGATATATTCTCCTTATACCCAGAATAGAAGGTCAGGCTCAGGACAAGGGTCATGATCGTCAATGCGGAAAACATAATCAGGACCTTTACCGAGAGGGAGAGCCGCATCGCTATAAATTACCTTTTGCCCGTTCATACATCGCTTCATCATATATCAGGGTGTTCACGCTCTTTGACTCAAAAGCACGCTTCACTTCGCCTTTCAATACGCCCTGCTGAATCATTGACTCAATCCAGAAATCGATCCCCTGACGCCATTGAGGTGTTCGATTGTTGACAAATTTGATGCTTGGTATGGATTTCAGCTCCACATCTGCAGGGATTTGCAGCCACTGGGCAATCTGGCCGGCACTTCTTTCAGGATATTGGTTTATAAATCTGTTGGCCCTGAGTATCAGGGTCAGCATGGCCGCTGTAATGTCCGGATGCTTTTGTGTATATTCCTGATTGGCAGCCAGTGCGCAGCAGGGATGACCTTCCCAGCGTCCGGTGGGTGGAAGCTCACTCAGCGAAGCGATCACCTTGCCGATTTTTTGATGCTCTGCCATGGCCGGATAGGGCTGCATGACGACAAACCCGTCAATCAGCCTGTTTTTCAGGGCTGGAATCAGATTTTTTGCGCCATACAGATTCAGCAGCAGGACTTTTGCCCCGGGATCATTCACATCCCGGCTGTATGATATATCCACCTCATCGAGTGCACGTTCAAAAATCAGGTTTTGAACGGATATTTCAACCTTATACCCGATTTTAAAGGGCTCCTGCAATTCATGGATATGATGCTTAAACTGGTTCCAGTTCTCTATGGGTGAGTCCTTGTGGACCACCAGCGCGGCGCCCTCTGACATAATCGGCGTAAGAATCCGGATGGCATTATCCCGGTCAATAAAGTGCAGCATTGCCGGCACACCGCCGAAAGAGAGGTCAAAGTAGTTCTCTGACAGCTTTCGGATCAGCTCCTTGCCACCGGTACTGGAATCGATGACCACACGGGCGATATCGTTTTGGCCGGATGCCAGCAGATACGCCTTAAAGGCCTGAACCTCTTTTAAATAGATGCCGCCATTCTCTTTGAAATATTCCGGATTGAGTGCTGCAATATAAAGTGCCGAGTGGTGGTCATGGGGTGCATGACCGATTCTCAGAACGGGCAGCGGAGAGTTGTCTTTCTGACACGCATGGATCCCAAACAGGCTCAGTACGATAATAATCAAGATAACACCGATTGATCTTTTCATGATCATCTCTCAAATCTATAGAACCGGTAAGGTACGGTTATTTCGTCTATGATTCGCGGGTATTGTATATAACTTGACTGATGAAAGCAAATGAAAACGGCCGGCACGATGCATCCCCAAAGGAAGACATCGTACCGGCCGATATGGTTATCAAGCGTGGTGTTTTTTGACGTTACCCGGCAAATGCCGCGTCAGGCATCTCCATTACAGCGGTAACATTGGACTGCAGGGCCTCCATTTTACCCATGGTCGCAGGCAGGACCCATGTAATAAAGTACTCTGCGGTCTTGACCTGACCCTGGTAGAATGCCACATCTTTTTTCTTGGCGGATTCAATTTTGGGCTGCGCGATCACTGCCCGCCACAGTTCAACCCATGCCATGCACACATCGCCGCAGATATCCAGGAACGGGTTGGACATGGCAAAGGCATCCAGCACCTTTTCCGACATGGCGGTCATCCCCATATGCATGGCCACCTCTCCAAGCTTGTTCACGGCCTGCTCCACCCGGACGGCCAGGGATTCTAATGTCTCAATCTCCTTGGCTGCAGCAATGGTTTTGTTCATCTCGCCCAGAAGATCCATGAACGGTTTTCCCTTTTTAAGCCCGAGTTTGCGGCCCAGAAGGTCCATGGACTGGATCCCGTTGGTCCCCTCGTAAATGGAGGTAATTTTACAGTCCCTGAGCAGCTGCTCCTGGGGGTACTCCTGGATAAATCCATACCCGCCGTAGACCTGGATGCCCTGTGCACAGACCTCAAAGGAACGGTCGGTGTTGTAGGCCTTGACAACGGGGGTCAGCAGTTCGATGAGCCCTTCCCATTTATCCTTTTCCTCTTCCGTTTCGGCCACCTGTGATTTATCAAAACAGAGTGCTGTAAAGTAAAGCAGCCCGCGCATACCGTCCACATAGGATTTCATGGTCAACAACTGGCGTTTGACATCGGGATGGTTAATAATGGCCACCGGCTGGGGATCCTTGTCAAAAATCTTCATCAGATCGGTTCCCTGGATCCTGTCCTTAGCATAATTGACCGCGTTGATATAGGAGGCCGTGGCAAACCCGAATCCCTGCATGGCCACACCCAAACGGGCCTCATTCATCATGACGAACATCGCCTTCATGCCTTT
>QZLA01000154.1 GCA_004796375.1 Desulfobacteraceae bacterium | reverse complement strand
TCAGTTGCTCTACCAATTGAGCTAATGGCCCTGAAATATGGGCTGATAGATACCAGCCATGGCGCGATATGTCAATATTTTTTTGTTTTATTACCGTTTTGATGGGCATACTTTGGGATGGAGACTTGACCCCGTGAATATGGGTTTGGTATATTGACGAGTTATTTTGAATATACAATGATCCATATATAAAAGGAAAAAAATCATGTCTTTTGAATTGTCTGAAAAATTATTTAGTGACGCACAGACAGTGATCCCCGGGGGGGTGAATTCACCTGTTCGGGCCTGTGGTTCAGTCGGCGGAAAACCGGTTTTTATTGAAAAGGCCATGGGGTCAAAACTGATTGATGCAGACCAGAATGAGTACATCGATTATGTGTTGTCCTGGGGGCCGCTCATTCTTGGGCACCGCCATCCTGCGGTCATTGAAAAACTGACACAGACTCTGGAGATCGGCACCAGTTTCGGCGCTCCTACCGAACTGGAGACCACCCTGGCAAAACTGGTGATTGATGCCGTGCCGTCCATTGACAAAATCCGGATGGTCAACTCGGGCACCGAAGCCACCATGAGTGCGATCCGGTTGGCGCGGGGATATACCCAAAGGGACATGATCATCAAGTTTGACGGCTGTTATCACGGCCATGCCGATACACTGCTGGTGGCGGCAGGCTCAGGTATAGCCACCTTGGGCATACCGGGAAGCCCCGGGGTTCCTAAAAAGGTGATTGAAAACACCCTGTCCCTGACATTCAACGATATTGAGGGATTCAAAGCGGTGATGGCAGAAAAGGGTGACCAGGTTGCATGTGTGATTCTCGAGCCTGTGGCAGGGAACATGGGGATGGTCCCGCCGGTTCAAGGATTTCTGGAAACCTTGAGAGAGGAAACCCAAAAGCATGGATCTTTACTGATCTTTGACGAGGTAATGACCGGGTTCCGGGTTGCAAAAAACTGTGCCCAAGGCCTGTTCAACATTACACCGGACCTGACCTGCTTTGGCAAGATCATCGGCGGCGGCCTGCCGGTGGGTGCGTATGGCGGGCGCCAGGATATCATGGACTGCATCGCTCCGGTGGGCACGGTCTACCAGGCCGGAACACTGTCCGGCAACCCGCTGGCCATGGCTGCAGGGATTGCCACGCTTGAAGCATTGAACAATGACCAGCTCTATGAAGACCTGGGCCAGAAAACTCAAACCCTGATCGAAGGACTTCAAAAAGGGGCGGATGATGCCGGTATCACGGTGAAAACCGGTCGCGTCGGGTCCATGGCAGGCATTTTCTTTACAGACATCGATGTTCATAATTTTGATGATGCCAAAACCTGTGATCTGGATCGGTTTACCAAATATTACCAGGGAATGCTCAAGCAGGGGATCTACCTGGCCCCATCCCAGTTTGAAGCATTTTTCCTGTCAATTGCACATTCGGATGCAGATATTGAAAACACCATTCAGGCATCTGCCAGAGTGATGACAGCGCTATAATGACTCAGACGATTCACCTTACCGCAGTAGGCGGCACCGGTATGGGAACCCTGGCCTGCATGCTCAAGGACAGCGGATACTCGATTACCGGGTCTGACCGGAACATCTACCCACCCATGAGTGATCAGCTCAGGGACCATGATATCCGGGTGTTTGAAGGGTATGACCCTAAAAACCTGGATCATGATCCCGATCTGGTGATTATCGGTAATGTCGTAACCCGGCAGAATCCGGAAGCAGCCGCCGTGATGGAGCGAGGCCTGCCATATCTGTCCATGCCCCAGGCGATTAACCGGTTTTTTGCAAAGGACAAGAAGATTATCCTGGTGACCGGCACTCACGGAAAAACCACGACCTCTTCCATCATGGCCCATATGCTATACCACGCCGGTCTTGACCCGTCGTTTATCATCGGCGGCGTGCTCAAAGATTTTGATACCGGATTCCATATCGGGGCAGGGGAGTACCTCGTGATTGAAGGGGATGAGTATGATACCGCCTTTTTTGACAAGGAATCGAAATTTCTTCATTATGATCCGGCCATTACCATCCTGACCGGGATCGAGTTTGATCACGCCGATATTTTCAACGATCTGGACCACATCAAGCAGTCGTTTATTAAGTTGATGCACAAGCTTTCGCCTGACAGTCTTTTAGTGGCCTCTTCCGTGTGTGAAACTGCGGCCGAGGTGATCCCTGCGTCTGAATCCAGGCTGGTCAGATACGGCAATGAGGGGTTCACCTGCAGCGGTTACCGCGTGGAACAACAGGAAAGCCGATTTGCCATATTTGATCATGGGCAGACATGCTGTGAGGTCCGAACCGGTCTTCAGGGCGAACACAATGCCTCCAATATCCTGGCCTGTGTTGCTGCTGCCCGGGAGATCGGACTTTCATCAGAGGCGATTGAAGCAGCACTGTCTGATTTTTCCGGTATCAAACGCCGACAGGAGATTCGCGGGGTTAAACAGGGGATTACGGTGATGGATGATTTTGCGCATCATCCCTCTGCGGTCAAGGAAACCATTGCTGCTGTCAAGCCGTTTTATTCAAACGGTCGTGTGATTGCCGTATTTGAACCCCGGACCAATACCAGCATGCGCCGGATATTCCAGGATGTATACCCGGCTGCCTTTGCAGAGGCTGACCTGGTTTGCATTGCCAAACCTACCATGATGAGCAAGATCCCGGAAAAAGAACGGGTTGATCCGCAAAAACTGGTAAATGATATCCGGCAAAACGGGAATGAGGCCCGTTTTTTTGAGAATACCGACGCCATTGTAGAATTTCTCAGGATTGAATCCAGGCAGAATGATCTTATATTAATCATGTCAAACGGAGGATTCGATAATATTCATCAAAGGATTTTAGAGGTACTTTGTTGAAAAAACAGGTGCTTGCCCGCATATTGACCATTGGTGTCCTGCACCTGGTGCTGTACGGGGTTGTTGTCCCGTTTGTCATCTACCCCAGGTTTGGAGAAAAGGGATCCGGTATTGCGGTTGCAATCATCCTGATTCTCACACTGGGTATTATGGCCTCCTTAGGCCTTGGGAAAAACCGAAAAGGAGAAAAGAATGAAAACCCTTGAAAAAGTAGACTGGGATCCGGCGTTCAGCGTGGATATCCCTGAAATAGATGAGCTTCAAAAAAAGATGTTTGCCCTGTTTAATGCATTGATTGATCTCAAAGACAAGGGTGCGGACACCAAGGACTGCACCAACATGATTTCCGAGATCAATGAATACTGCAAATTTTATTTCAGTAAAGAGGAGGAGTATCTCAAAAGAGAAGGGTACCCGGACTTTGAATCCCATATCAGAGAACACCGGCAATTTGTCAAATCCACCATCAGCCTGAGGCGTGAAGTTGCCGATACCATGGACAATATGACCTATGAGGTGATTGATGAACTCCGGGAATGGCTCATCGCACACATAAAAAACAGTGATTCTTTATATGTCCCCTTTCTTCGCATAAAAAAATATGTTAAGGAGAGCAGCAGCAAATAAATCTAATTACTAAAGTATTTGAGTAATTTGACGATGAACTAGGTAGGCAATAACTTATAACGAAGCGTTTTATTTATATGACATTTGATTATAAAATAATACCCTACAAAAATGAAATGCTTGATGGCCCGAGTGAGATCAGAGGATTTGCTGAAAAGCGTAAAACAGTGACCCGGCGCTTTAAAAAAGACAGAAGAAAACAGAAAGTGGATCGCCGGAAAAGTATACGTGACGGGGTCATTGTAAACCTGTCCATCAAGAATGACCGCCGGACCGGCAAAGACCGGCGTCAAGTTTTGCAGTCAGATTATGGTGTTTGATTACTGAATGGCTGAAATGCCATGTTTTTTCATCTTCTTCAATAAGGCGGTATGAGAAATTCCCAGTGTTTTGGCGCATTTTCTTATACTAGAATGTTTCTCCATTTCCGTTTCGATAATACTCTTTTCAAATTCACCCAGCATGTTCTTTAACGTATCAGGCCTGCTTGCCGGGGCACTGCTCTGTGTCAGGCCTTTGATACTCTTTTCGATTTCATGCCCGAATATGATGGAATCCGCATCTAAGGTATCATGATCGGAAATAATGGCGGCACGCTCGATCACATTTTTCAGTTCCCTGACATTTCCAGGCCACTTGTGCTGATTGAGCTTGAGCAGTGCTTTCTGAGTCAGTTGTTTCGGTTTTCTGCCGATCTTCTGTGCCGTCCGTGACAAAAAATGCTCCGCAAGCAAAGGAATATCCTCTATTCGCTCCTTGAGGGGAGGAACATGTATGGGCAGGACATTGATGCGGTAGTACAGATCCTCCCTGAAATCACCGGTTTTGATCAACTCTTCAACGACCTTGCTGGTTGCGGTGATGATCCGGGTATGGACCGGGATTTCCTGGGTGCCCCCAATACGCCGGACCGTTTTTTCCTGGATCACCCTCAAAATTTTAGCCTGAGACCCGGGTGACATTTCAGCGATTTCATCCAGGAACAGTGTACCGTGGTTGGCCAGTTCAAACAGACCTTGTTTTCCCTGCTTTTCAGCGCCGGTAAATGCCCCTTTGACATAACCGAACAGTTCACTCTCCAGAAGGGACTCTGGCAGTGCCGCACAGTTGACGGCAACAAACCGTCCGGAAACCTGGCTTTCCTCATGGATGGCCCGGGCAAAAAGTTCTTTTCCAGTGCCGCTTTGGCCGCGTATGGAAACAATGGAGGAGGAGGGGGCAACTTTCTGGGCAAATGATATGGCATCCATGATGACAGTACTGTTTCCGATGATATCACTGAAGGTTTCAAGTGTGGGGTAGGTAAACTCTTCAGCCAGCTCTTTGATTTCACGCATATTGCGCATGATCTCGATGGCACCAGTGACCTCCCCGGTGTAATCCTTGATGTTCATGCCGGCTGAGAAGAATTGAAACCGTCCGTTATCCGTGATGATATTGCGCTTTTTATTAATAAAGGTTTTTCCCTGTAAGGTGTCCAGGAGGGCATGGTGCTCACCAGGCATTTCAGAGAGCCTCCTGCCGATGATATCCGGAAAATTCCAGTCCAGCAGTTTTTTGGCGACCCGGTTGACCGTAGTGATAAACCCGTGCTTATCAATGGATAAAATACCGTCACTGATACTGTCAAGGACAACCTTGAGCCGCTCCTCACGAATCTCCTGGGGCATGGAATATATCTGACGGATCTCGATCAGGTCGGGGATCTTTTCAAGATCCTTGATGATGATTTCGTTGGAAGGTGAAAACCGGCTGCTTTTTGTTTCCAGATATATCAGGGTCTTCTCTTCCTTGTTCTCAACCTCCATGGAGATGATGTTGAGGTCGTTTTTGGAGATGATGGTGGTGATGTTGCCGACAATCTTTTTCCTGTCATTGAACAGTAATTCGAGTTTAAGTGTGGATTGCCGACGCATGAATTGCTGCCTTTTCAAGGTGTTTTAAGGTGATCTCCATGTGGCCGACTGTATAAAAATAGGTCGGATGAATCAATCAATTTCTGACATATCCGACTAAAATGGTTCCAATTGACCATGAAAACAGCTATATTCGAACTTTGTATCCAAAAATCAGATCACAATTACGGATGGATTCAATGGAACAGCGGCATCACATAGATTCCCTGTATGAAAAAAATATCATATCAAGCCTGGATTATTACTTCTCATTACACCTCCTTGGTCTGAGCCGCAACCCGGATCCATTGGTCGGTTTTTCACTGGCGCTGTTGTCCAAAGCCAATTCCCTCGGCCATATCTGCCTGGATACAGACTCATTGAGCGGCCAACCCGTCCGCTTTTCAGACATGGAGACCGATCCTGAGTTTTTCTATCCTGCCCGTGGTGAATGGCAAGAAGCATTGGCACGCTCGGACCTGGTGTCCGGTTCTATCCAGTCACCCATGGTGTTAGATCCCGATGGGAGGCTCTATCTTGCCAGGATGTTTGATGTCCAGACCCGACTGGTGCAAAACCTCAAAGAAAGACTGCTTCAGACACCCGCCGAAGACCAGTTTCATGGGGTTATGCCTGTTGTTGAGGATGCCTTTGGGACATTCAGTCTTGATGCGCCTGGAATTGCAGCACAGAAACAGGCCGTGCTCAATGGGTTGACCCGGCCCTTTTCCATTATTACCGGCGGGCCTGGAACAGGTAAAACCTCCATTGCAAGAACCATCATTACTCTGATTAAACAACATCCGGATACTTTCGGTCCGGATGCCCATATTCTATGTGTTGCACCCACCGGCAAGGCAGCCTCCAGGTTTGAGGACGGCAGCACCATCCACAGGGCGCTCGGGATGAACAGGGCAGGCAGTGGTGTCAAATATCACCGGAAAAACCCCCTGTTTGTGGACACGGTTATCATAGACGAGGCCAGTATGATCGATCTGGTCCTCATGACCCGGTTCCTTGAAGCGATTCCCACTGATTCCCGGATCATCATGATCGGAGATCCCCATCAGTTGTCCTCGGTGGAAAGCGGTGCCGTGTTTAAAGATATCTGCCAATCCAGGATCCTGAAGGACCATATCACACCACTCGAGTATAATTTCCGGTCAACTGATGACAGTGATATCGACCGGATATCCAAAGCTATCCGGAGCGGCGACACAGAGACTTTGCTTGAACACCTGACCGGTCAGCCATCCGATCAGGTCGAGTTCATCGATCTGGATCCGGAATCCAACAGTCACGAAATTCTAAAAGATCGGATCCTCCATGGATATGGCTGCTTTTTCAAAGAGGAGGACCCGGAGAGATGCCTGGATGCGCTGGACAGGTTCAAAGTGTTGTCTCCCTTCAGGCATGGGCTGTTCGGAACGACTGCAGTCAACACCTTGTGTAAAAATATTTTGCGATCCGGGCCGAATTTTGATATACAAGACAGGTTTGTTAAACGAGCTGTCATGATCAATAAAAACGATTACCAACATAATTTGTTTAATGGAGATACCGGTGTTGTCTGCCCCACGGATGACGGACCCAAAGCCTTTTTCAGGCACGCCGATGATCAGGTCAGCCGTTTTGACCCAAATACCCTGGGCGGATGGGAAGATGCGTTTGCCGTAACCATTCACAAAAGCCAGGGATCTGAATATGATCATGTTCTCATGATCCTTCCTTCAGGGTCTGCACCGTTCATCACCCGGCAACTTTTGTATACCGGTTTTACGCGAGCCCGCCGTAAAATAACACTGGTTGCCCCACTGGCGGTGATTGCTCAAGCCATCACGACCACCACTCAAAGACCATCCAATATCAGCGGGCTTTTGGATCAATATTGACCCCTAAAAGGTATTATTGAATGAAAAAAGATAAACAAAATCTATTTAATTCCCTGTGGCAGCTTCTGGCTGCGGTTAAATTTGCAGTCATCCTGCTGATATTAATCGCGGTAACTTCTGTTATCGGGACATTGATTCCCCAGAACGGATCTGATCAAATGTATATGCGGGTCTATGGGGAGTTTGGATATAAAATCCTCAAAGGCCTTCAACTGGACGATATGTATCATTCTTTATGGTACTTAGGGTTATTGCTTTTGTTGTGCCTGAATATTGTTGTATGCTCAATTGAGCGGTTATCTTCCACCTATAAAGTCATTTTCCCCAAAACCATTTCATTTAACCCGGATCGTTTCAGGTCAAAGAAAAACATACAGGCGTTTGACCTTGATGCAGATACAGACTCAACTGTTAGGGCCTGTGAGGCTATTTGTAAAAAGCATATGAAAACCGTGCTAATCGAATCAACAGATTCAGGCAAGGTGTTTTATGCTGAAAAAGGTCGATGGACCAGGTTTGGGGTTTATATCGTGCACATCTCTATCCTGTTTTTGCTCATTGGTGCGGTTATCGGCGGAATATACGGTTTTAAAGGCAACATGCGGCTCGACCCCGGCCAGGCTGATGATGTGGTACGCATCCCCAAAGAGCAAATGGCCATGAAACTCGGGTTTCAAATCAAGTGTGAGGATTTCAAGGTTAAATTTTATGAGTCTGGAATGCCTGAAGAGTTCAGGTCCACCCTGACCATCATTGAAAACGGTCAGGCATCTCTAACCCGTGATATTATAGTCAACCAGCCCCTGAGGTATAAAGGGATCAATATATTCCAGGCCAGCTACGGAATGACCAGTCCTGAAAAGGCTAAATTCGCGGTTCAGAGCCGTGAGAGCGGTATGGTATTTGAAATTGAAGCTGTCAAAGGTAAAAAGGTCAATCTGCCAGAAGGTGCAGGCACATTTTTATATAACAGTTTTATTTCCAACATGGATTTCCAGGGTCACAGCCTGGGTGAGGCATTCCATGTCGATATCGAACTGACCGGCCAGGAACCGCTTCATGTCAACATTCCGGTAAAGTTCCCCACTTTTGATAAGATGAGGAAAGGAAAATACATCATCAGTGTGATGGATTTTGAACCCACTTATTACACCGGGCTTCAAATTACCAGGGATCCCGGTGTCTGGTATGTTTATGTCGGCTTTACCCTGATGATCCTCGGGTGCTGGATCACGTTTTTAATGTCGCACCAGACCCTGTTCATCGAGGTGGTTCACAACGGAAGCAATCCTACCAAGGTCCTGATTTCCGGAACGGCCAACAAAAATAAGCAGAGTATGAAAATTAAAATCAACAAAATTATAAAAAATATAAAGGGTATTTCATGATTATGACCAGTTCCAATGCATTGTCATATGCCACTTTTATCTATGCCCTGGCTTCTGTTCTGTATATCGGATCCTGGACGTTTAAAAAGGATGTCCTTGCAAAAACGGGCCTGTGGGCGTTGATTACCGGCTTTGCCTTGAATACGGCAGGGATCATTCTCCGGTGGGTGGAATCCTACCAAATGGGGTTCGGGCATGCACCGTTCGCCAACATGTACGAATCTCTTGTTTTCTTCTCATGGACGGTTGCTGCCCTCTACATCTTTGTGGAATTCAAATACAAGGAACCGGTGATCGGGGTATTTGCCACCCCCCTGGTGTTTCTTGCCATTGCCTATGCCTCTTTTGACCCCAACATGAATTCCAAAATCTCTCCCCTGATACCGGCACTGAAGTCCAACTGGCTGATTGCTCATGTCATTACCTGCTTTTTAGGGTATGCCGGATTTGCAGTGGGGTTTGGTTTCAGTATCATGTATCTGATCAAACCCGAGGAGCAGGGCGGCAGTGCCTTTCTTGCCAGGCTGCCTTCCCTTGAACTGATCGATGAGCTGACCTACCAGATGATCGTATTCGGGTTTCTTTTTCTGACTATCGGTATCATCACCGGGTCGGTATGGGCCAATTCTGCCTGGGGGACCTACTGGTCCTGGGACCCAAAAGAGACCTGGTCTTTGATCACCTGGGTGGTATATGCGGTTTTACTTCATTTGCGGCTGATGAGGGGGTGGCAGGGTAAACGGATCTCCTGGCTGTCCATCGCCGGATTTATCTGTGTGCTGTTCACCTACTTTGGCGTGAATTACTTGCTCAGCGGCCTGCACTCATATGCTTAGCTTAATTTATCTTGACAAGGAATACAGATGTTAATATAGATTAACGCGAATCAGAATACGCATGGATGTATTTGCAGGAGCACGTGAAATAAGCCTTCTGCAATAAATATAGCTCCGGAAGTCTCGGGGCCGGAAAGGTTAATGTATCACCAACAATATTAATTGATGGAGTTTTCATGAACGAAATAGAGAAAACTGAAGATTGTTGCGGCCATGGAGGGGAAGGGTGCAGCGACATGGAAAAGAAGGCAAGGGATGACAAAGGCCTGGGTATGGGCGTCATCTTTTTTATTGTAGCATTCGCAGTATGCTTTCTTTCCGGGTGGCTGGTTTTTCCTAAACTGCTTTACTCATCCAAAGAACAGCCTTTTAATTTTGACCATGCGCTCCATGTGTCGGAAATGGACGGCTGCGACTCCTGTCACTATCTGAGGGAGGACGGAACCTACAACGGAATCCCGACTCTCGAATCCTGCATGGAGTGTCACGATGTTGAGCCCCTGGGGGAGACCGAGGATGAAGCCATTTTTTGTGAAAAGTATGTGGCCACAGAGACTGAGGTGCCCTGGCTGGTGTACTCCAGACAGCCGGATTGCGTATTCTTTTCCCATGCAGCCCACCTGAACGGTAAGAATCCGATGGATTGTGTCTCCTGCCATGGTCATATCGGTGAATCCGAAAAATGCAAACCCTATGAGGAAAACCGGATTACCGGATACAGCCGGGATATCTGGGGCAAGAACATCTGGGGAATCAAGAAAAATCCCTGGGATCGCATGAAAATGGATGACTGCGCTGAATGTCATCTGGAAGAGACCGGTCATCAAGGTGCCTGTTTCCAGTGTCACAAGTAGATGGTCCAGACAAGGAAATCAACACACAGTAAAGAGGATTAATTCATGAAAGTTGATAGAAGAAGTTTCTTGGGATTGGGACTTGGCGCAGCTGCAGGTGTTGCATTGTCACCTGTTGGAGCAAAGCTGACAGATGACAGTTCCATCTGGACGCAAACCTGGTTTTTAACACCGGTTCCCGAAGACGGCGAAATTACATTTGAACCATCCGTCTGCAGCCTATGTCCAGGAAAATGTGGAATCAATGTTCGAAAAATAACCAACAGACCGGTCAAGGTCGATGGACTTGAAGGATATCCGGTCAATGACGGCGGCATTTGCCTCCATGGTATTTCCGCCATTCAATATTTGTACGATCCTTCCCGTGTAAAAACCCCGATGAAACGTAACGGGGACACCTTTGAATCGATATCATGGGAAACGGCCATCTCCGAAATCAAACAGAAACTCGGCGATATCCGTAAATCCGGATCTGCCAGTAAACTGGCCTGCGTTTCAGGCGATGACAAGGGATCTGTTGCTCAGCTGTTCCAGCGGTTCCTCAGCGCCTTTGGCTCAAACAATTTTTATACCATGCCCAATTTGGAAAGTGCATTGGCGCTAACCGCACAAACCATGCACGGCGAGGACGCTACCATCGCCTATGACCTTGAAAACGCGGGAATGATCCTGAGTTTTGGTGCCGGCCTTATCGAGGGCTGGGGATCTCCGGTCAGCTGCTTTAAAGCCAATGCATCCAAAAAGGACAGGGGATCAAAACTCTACCAGATCGAAGCACGGCTTTCCAATACCGCGGCCAACGCAGACAAGTGGATTCCGGTCAAACCGGGCACTGAGGCTGATCTTGCACTGGGTATCTGTGCCGTCATCCTCAAGGAGAAGATGTTCAACGCGGAATATGCCCAGTATTTTGGCGGTAATTTCAACAAATTTGCCGCAATGGTGCAGAACAAATATTCGGTTGCCAACGTTTCCCAGACGACCGGTGTACCGGAAGCAGAAATTGCCAAGCTGGCCAATCTGTTCGTCAAGTTCAATAAATCGAAATCCGTTGCCATCTGCGGTCGTGGAAAAGCCAATGACGCCGTCAGCCTTAAAGAGTTTGCCGCGGTTCATGCATTGAACTGCCTGGTCGGTAATATCAACCAGAAGGGCGGCGCCTGGATTCTTCCGCAAAACGAATATCTCCAGTTCCCTGATGTGGTGACCGATGATGCTGCGGATAAGGGACTTTCCGCCAAACAGATTTCTACAAGCGCGACCGGCTTTTTCTCGAAAATCAAAGCCACCTCCAAACCGGATATTGAAGCGCTCTTTGTGGTTAATGCCAATCCCTGCCACAACCTGCACGACGCCAAGTACATCACTGACGTTGTCAAACAGGTTCCCTTTGTGGTCAGTTTTTCATCATTCATGGATGAAACAGCCAAACAGGCCGATCTCATACTCCCGAGCCATACCTGCCTTGAGATGATGCAGGATCTTCCCTCCGGCTCCGGCGTGACCAGACAGGTGGTTGGTTTATCCAAACCGGTGGTGGATCCCGTTTTTGATACAAAAAATCCCGGAGACGCCATTATCGAGCTGGCCAAATCATTTGAAGGAAGCATTGCTGAAAGTTTCCCCTGGGACGACCTGGAGGGCTGCCTTTCAGAAGTGGCCTCCGATATCTGGGACACCCTGAGCGAAGATGGCCATGTGGTCGTCAGTGATAAAGCGCCGGGAAGCCTTCCCAGCGTTGATTTCAGTTTCCTGGCGGAAAATCCGGCAACAGCAGCACTTGCAGGCGACAACAATGAATATCCGCTGATTCTGATTCCCATTGACAATATGCGGGTTGCTCCAGGCGCCCAGGCCTCATCGGCATTTGCTGTTAAAACGGTTGCCGATACAGTCATCAAGGGCAAAGACGGTTTCATCGAAATCAATCCGGCCACTGCCAAGAATATGGGCATCAAGGACGGCAGTGAAGTCAAGGTGACAACTCCCAGCGGTTCCGTTGTGGTCCGGGCCACTTACTTCCACGGTATCATGCCCGGTTACATAGGGATGGTACAGGGCCTGGGACACGATATGAACAACATGTATGTGGCAGACAAAGGCGTGAATGTCAATGAGCTGATAACCCCGGTGTTTGAAACTGGTTCAGGACTGGACGCTGCCTTTGGATCGGTTGCAAAGATATCCAAGGCTTAAATTCTTAGACTATTGCTAAAGAGGTTCTGATGAAACAAAATAATAAACAAGCACACAAATTCGGAATGGTTATCGATCTGGATAAATGCACGGGCTGCGGCTCCTGCATGGTTGCCTGCATGTCTGAAAATAACGTTCCGGTCAAGGAGGATGAGTCCGATAAAAAGGACAGCATCACCTGGATGCGCGTATACAAACTGAATAACAATAAACCCTTTCCTGAAACTGAAATCTGTTATCTGCCCAGACCCTGCCAGCACTGCAGCGGCAAGGGGGACCACGGACATTCACCTTGTGTCTCAGTATGTCCGGCAACGGCAACAGATTACGATTACAGCACAGGAATTGTCTCCCAGATCTATACCCGCTGCTTCGGCTGCCGGTATTGCATGGGAGCATGCCCCTATCATGCCAGGTATTTCAACTGGTGGGACCCCAAATGGCCGGATGGAATGGAAAGTTATCTGAGCCCCAATGTGTCACCCCGGATGCGCGGCGTCGTTGAAAAATGCAGTTTCTGTTTCCACAGATACCAGCTTGCCAAAGAGCAGGTATACTATGACGGTGAAGAACGCATTGAAGACGAAGCTGCCTACCAGACCGCGTGCACCCAGGCGTGTCCTGCCGGTGCCATCGTGTTCGGTGATCTGAACAACCCGGATCATCAGGTGACGCAAATTGTAAAACCCAACCCCCACCCTGAACATGACAATCACGATGTGGTTGGCAAGTCCAGGAACCCCAAAGTGTTTAGACTGTTAGAAAGACTGGGAACCAATACCAAAATCTATTACATGTCTGAACGCAAATGGGTCCGCAAACTGGGTGACAACTACCTGGACGGCGAGTGGGAGAAGGCTGATAATCACCATGGCTCTTCCCATGGTTAAATTTCCAATCTATGTTAGGAGTATATAAATTATGGATTCTGCATTAATACCTGAAGGTGTTAAGCGCTGTTCTTTTCCAAAGTTTTTCATTGGAATTGCAATTGTCGGCGCCGTTGTGCTATGGGGAGTTTACGGCATGCTGGTTTGCTGGCTCAAAGGGCTAAATGTAACGGGAATGGACGATTATTACGGATTTGCCCTCTGGATCTGGGCGGACCTGGCTGTTATCGCCCTTGGCGGTGGTGCCTTTTTCACGGGGCTGCTTAAATATATTTTTAAAGTGGATGAACTGAAAAATATCATCAATTTTGTGGTAATTCTCGGGTTTGTCTGCTACGCTTCAGCCCTGTTGATCCTGGCTATCGATATTGGTCAGCCACTGCGTGGATGGTTCATTTTCTGGCATGCCAATGTGCATTCAATGCTTACGGAAGTTGCCTTTTGTCTGTCCTGCTACTTTGCAGTACTGACCATTGAGTTCATCCCCAATATTCTTGAAAACCGTCAGTTGGACAAGGTGCCGTTTTTTCACAACCTGAGTCACAACATGCATGGTGTCATGGCCATATTCGCCGCTACCGGCGCGTTTCTGTCCTTCTTTCACCAGGGTTCCCTGGGTGGTGTTGCCGGTGTTCTTTACGGAAGACCGTTTGCATACCGTGAAGGACTTCTGGTGTGGCCGTGGACCTTTTTCCTGTTCACCTGGTCTGCAGCGGCTTTTGGGCCCTGCTTTTCTATGGTGGTACTTAGGATTACCGAAGCGGTTACCAAGAAAAAACTGGTTAAAGACAATGTGATCCACCTGCTGGCCAAAATCTCTGGCTGGATGATCACCACCTATATCATTGCCAAGATCATTGATACGATTTACTGGGCAACGGTCACAGCACCGAGTATGGGATTGAAAATGTCCTTTTTCTTTACCGGTGAAGGTAACGGCCCTTACAACTATTTGATTCTTATCACTGAAATCTTTCTTTGTGGTGTTGTTCCCGGACTTTTACTGATTGTCAAAAGTACCCGTGAAAATCCGACCACTCGCCTGATTGCGATTATCCTGGGAGCTATCGGGGTTTCCCTGAACCGCTGGGTCATGGTTCTCCAGGTGATGGCCGTCCCCGTGATGCCATTTGATAAATGGGCGCTCTATATGCCGACGTGGCCTGAAATTGCAACGACTATTCTGCCCGTTGCCGGCGGCATCATTGTCATATCCCTGGCTTACCGGTACCTGCCGGTATTTCCGCAGGAAAAAGAATTGAACGAAGTAACCGTAGAATAGACCATTAATAGGGAGAGAAAGTATGTTTCCATTTTGTTTTGAATGGGTATGGGATGCAGGTCACTTGCTGTTTTTTGGTGGATTCTGGTTTGCAATTTCTATCCTGGGCGCCGGAATGACTTGG
The DNA here is from genome assembly GCA_004796375.1 of Desulfobacteraceae bacterium. Classification (GTDB taxonomy): domain Bacteria; phylum Desulfobacterota; class Desulfobacteria; order Desulfobacterales; family Desulfobacteraceae; genus MADRE2. The sequence continues at coordinate 10,633 of QZLA01000154.1, read as the reverse complement.
TGCATCCTTAAAGCTTTGTACGAAACCATTTACTGTGACGGTTCCGACAACCATCACTAAAGTCGGGACAGCCTGACATATTTGGCTTGACAAAAAGCGTGTATTCGCGTCTTTAAAGATGTGGATACACGCTTTTTTTATTCTCAGGGATGTTTGAATGAGCACAACACTGAGCGGTCAGCTTGAACGAATCACATTTGCCAGCGAAGACACCGGTTTTTCGGTCTGCAAGGTGAAGGTCAAGGGTGAACGCAATCCGGTGACAGCCGTGGGCCATCTGCCCAGCCCGACCCCGGGTGAGTATTTAATCATGGAGGGACAGTGGACCCGGCATCCAAAATTCGGTGCCCAATTTCAGATTGAATCCTGCAGATCTGTTGCACCGGCCACGCGTGCCGGTATGATCAAATATCTGGGCTCCGGCCTGATCAAAGGGATCGGGCCGGTCATGGCCAAACGGATTGTTGAAAAATTCGGTGATAAATCCCTGGATATGATTGATCAAGACATCAAGCGCTTGACCGATATTGAAGGCATTGGCGCCAAACGGGTCGGGATGATCCAAAACGCATGGGCAGAGCAGAAGGAGATCCGAGAAGTAATGGTTTTTCTGCAGTCCCATGGCGTCAGCCCGGGTTTTGCAGCAAAAATCTTCAAGCATTACGGCCAGGACAGTATTCATATTGTCAAGGAAAACCCCTACCAACTTGCCGAGGACATTTACGGCATCGGGTTTCTGAGTGCGGATAAAATCGCCCAGCACCTCGGTATTCCTGCCACCTCAGGGATGAGGGTCGGGGCCGGTGTTCTCTATGTTCTGCATCAGCTTTCAGATGATGGGCATGTCTGTTATCCCTTTGACGAGTTGACGGATAAAATCCATGACGTCCTCGATGTACCCGGACCGTTGATTCAAAATGCGATCCTGGCAGCCAAAAAAGAAAACAAGATTACCATTGAAACCACTGACTCCGGAAAACAACTGGTGTTTTTGTCAAAATTTTATTTCTGTGAAAATGAAATTGCCATCCGGTTGAACACACTCAAAGCGTTTGAGCGTACAGATATCGAAATTAACAGTGAGAAGGCGGTCGAGTGGATCAAAGGTGAACTGCCCATCGAACTTGCGGAAAAACAGGTCGAGGCCCTACATATGGCGACTTCGGAAAAGGTGCTGGTGATCACCGGCGGCCCGGGAACCGGTAAAACCACACTGATCAATGCAGTGATCAAGATTTATAAAAAAAAGAACGCCCGGATTCTTCTTGCCGCACCCACGGGCAGGGCGGCAAAACGGATGAGCGAGGCTACCCGGCACCACGCTTTGACCATACACCGGCTGCTTGAATACTCCATGGGTGAGCAGGGATTTAAAAAGAACAGGGAAAATCCGTTGAACTGCGACCTGCTTGTCATCGATGAAGCCTCAATGATCGACACCGTACTGATGCACCACCTGCTCAAGGCTGTGCCGGATCAAGCCGTTTTTATCATGGTCGGTGATGTTAACCAGCTCCCGTCGGTGGGTGCCGGAAATGTACTTAATGATATCATCTGTTCGGCACAGTTTCCGGTGGTGCGGCTCGATACCATTTTCAGGCAGGCCAAAAGGAGTCTGATCGTGGTGAATGCCCATCGGATCCATGAGGGAAAATTTCCCTATATTGCCAATCAGAAGAAAAACAGTAATTTCTTTTTTATCCAGAAAGAGGAACCAGAAGAGGTTTTGTCCACGGTCCTCGACCTGGTCCAGAACCGGGTTCCTGAACGGTTCGGGTACGACCCCGTAGATGATATCCAGGTATTGACACCGATGCACCGGGGGGTTGTTGGTGCAGGAAATCTGAATCATGAACTGCAGCAGATTCTGAACCAAAGCAATGAAAAGGTGACCAGAGGACCACGTGAATTCAGAAAATCTGACAAGGTGATGCAGATCCGGAACAATTATGACAAGGGCACATTTAACGGGGATATCGGCCGGATTGAAAGGATCGATCCTGTGGATCAGGTGATCGGTATCCGGTTCGACCACCGGGATGTGGAATATGATTTCAGCCAGATGGATGAAATCGTCCACGCCTATGCCGTATCCGTTCACAAATCCCAGGGGTCTGAATACCCGGCAGTGATCATTCCGGTGGTGACCCAGCACTACATGCTGCTTCAGCGAAATCTCATATACACGGCCATTACCCGGGGAAAGCGGCTGGTGATTCTTGTGGGAACAAAGAAAGCGCTGGCCATAGCTATTAATACGGTCAAGGCCATGGAACGCCATACCCGGCTGTGCGAACGATTGCAATGATGACGGCGCAAACCCATGTGCTTTACGCAATGCCTGGCACACAAAATAAGAATGGGGCGCCAGTTGGGCGCCCCATTCTTACAGGGTGATGAGCGTTTATAAGTTAGTGGACAGAGATCTGCCTGACCTCTGTTTTTGCCTTGTTTTTAGGGAGCTTGACCGTTAACACACCGTCAGTGAATTCGGCTTCGATGTTATCGGTCATCACATCCTCAGACAGTGAAAACCGTCTTTCAAATGAACCGGTTACCCGTTCTTTTCTGTAGAACCGATCCTCTTTGAGTTCACTCTCATGTTTCTTTTCGCCTTTAATGGACAGGACATTGTCTTTCAGGTCGATGTGGATCTTTTCCTTCTTGACACCGGGAAGTTCCACATTGATTTCAAAATCATCTTCATGACTGATAATATCCACTCGGGGTGAAAAGGCTTGATGTTCATTTTTTTCCGGATAAAAGAAAGAATCGTTAAAGAATCTGTCAAAAAGTGATCCGGTGTGATTCCAGTGTCTGGCGGGGTTGTATCTTACAAGTTTCATGATATTCCTCCTGTTTGTCTTAATCGGTTAGTTGGGTTACCGTTCTTTCATTAGACAAACAGTAGTCATGAAAAAATATGTGTCAATAGCAATAAATCGCATTACTAAAAAAAATATTATCACAAAGGTAATGTTATCGTTTTTTAAAACCGATGATAATCCAATATATGGACCAGGCAATAAGGACCGGAAAGATCCCGATCAATATAAATAGATGGGCGTTTTGAATCCACGGGCGGATGATAAATGCGCTGACTGCCGGCAGGAAAACCGATATGACGATAAACGCCCTCATCCCGGGAGAGATCCGCCAGTTTTTTTTCAGCCCGGATGCCGACCGCTTACCGCCTTTAAACATTCTTGGCAGAATAAGCAGGCAGATGATGATTAATATAAGAATGAGAATTTCACTGATACTTGCCAATGGTAAGCCTTTTCGTTGAATTTAAATTAACCGTTTATTTCAGAATTTACCGGGTTTGTCAATCCGGTGCACCTTTAGAATACATATCCTCATGTCATAAGATCATTGATATGGGAGGCCATCAGGTCCAGTGTCAATGCCGTTTCAGATATATGAGGGGCATGGCCGCAACCTTCAATCCATTCCGTTTTTGAAACCGGGCATTGATCGTTAATGACCTCCATCTGCAATCTTGTCCCATACTGATCATCTGTCCCCTGCAACGCCAAATAGGGGACATGTACTTTTTTCAGGTATTTTTCAATGTTGAAATGCATGAATACCGGGTTCAACCATACATCATTCCACCCCCTGAACGCGCACTCCGTGTTCTTGCCGTGATATTTTTGCAGCTTTTCCTTTAGTCCGGTATTCTCGTAGAGCTTTTTTGCCCCGGCAATGGAATCCACTGTCAGGTCCTCACAAAACACATGGGCAGCCATGGTGATGAGACCGAACTGTTCAGCAGGCTGATGATAGCCTGAATGAATAATTCCAATGGACCCGCCGTCTGAATGCCCGATAAGGATATATTTTTCAATACCTGCTAATTCAAGGACCGCCGGCAGTATGCGAATGGCTTCCACATGCATGAAATTCACTTTTCTGGGAAGGGCGCAGGCCGAGGAGTTGCCATATCCTATGCGGCTGTAGGCAAAGGACCGGCATTGGGTCATCCGGGACAGTTCCAGTGGAAAATCCCTCCACTGTGCCACGCTTCCCAGGCCTTCATGGAGGAAAACCAGGACAGGTCGTTCGGGAGCGGAATCACCGTACCACCTGTATTCAATCCTGTTGTTGTTAAAGACAAGATGCGGGTTCAAGTCAGTCTACCGGTCGCCAGTTATTTTTTCATAGGCGTTTTGTATCTCGATAAATTTTTGCTTGGCCAGTGCTTGAAACTCTTCACCAAGATGGGAGACCTTGTCCGGGTGATATTTTTTTATGGCGTTCTTATATGCAGCCTGAACATCTGACAGGGGTGCGTTCTCTTTTATACCAAGGATCTGGTAGGGGGAGGCGGCCTTCTCCCGGGTCTTATTACCGGGGTTATCTCCATAGGTCTGCCGGGTGCCGGATTGGTTGAACTTCCTTTTTTCTTCCCTATTGTCCTTGCGGGTCTGCCGGCCTTTTGCAGAATCAAAACCGTTTTTAGGTTTAGCGTCAGTCCGGCGGCCTCTGCCTGCTCCATGGCCATGATCCATTCCCGAGTAAAAGTGAAGAAATGCATCGAACACATCTTTTGCTTTTTGAGGAAAAAACGGCGGCAGTTTCCCATACTTGATCACATAGGCAATAAAGCCTAGAATCCCTAAGTCATCCAGGTAACCCAGGTAGGGGATTAAAAAATCGGGGATGAGATCCAGCGGGCTGATAAAATAGGCCACACCTAAAATCGACATCACAATTTTAAAAAAAAGGCTCATGAGGATTAGGTATCAGTTTTTTTTCAGGACGTCTATCATTGTGTACACATGGCCGGTTCTATTTTCTGGATCGTTGAGCTTGTTTATTAAAAAATCTACAGCATCATAGGTTCCGGGTACATACACATCCCTTCCATTAATATTATGGGTAATTTCAAAAAAGGAGGATTCATCCCCGGCTGAGATGGAGTAGGTATGGTACCCATGACCGCCCAGGTGTTCGTCAGGAATATCCCACAGGTTTTTCTGTCGTTCAGGGTCTCTTTCAAGCATGATCTCTTCTGTTGAAAAGTCGATCCCCATCTGGTTGAAATAACTGATCATGGCCTTGGCCGTACCGCTGGTATCGGCTTTCCCTTTTTGGTGACTTTCCTTTACACGCATGGTAAATCCCTTGAACAGATCCGGAAAATGGGTGGCCCCGTATTCAAACATGGCCATCAGCCCGACAATCTGTTTCATCATGTTGGGTGCAATGACCGCAGGGGTATCCCCTTGGGTGACCGTATCGACCAGGGCCTTGCGATCCCCACCGGTGGTGCCCATGACAAAGGGAATACCATGCTTGACGTATAATTCTGCATTTTGATTCACTGCACTGGGATGGGTGTAGTCGATAATTAACGGATCATGGTCGGCTTTGATCTGCCCAAGCTGGGAATCGGCAAGCTCCGGCCGAATCAGTGCTATGGAAAAATTATCCAGGTCAAGTGTTTCGGAATCGACATCCGGACCGGTCAGGGACCAGGGAAGCAGTTGAAACCGATCATGCGCACGTGCATGGGTTGCCATTTTTATTGCCACATTTCCGGGCAGACCGTTAACCATGATCTGGGTGGGTGTCATGATGATATTCTCCTGAAATACATGGAATTACAATCCATTGATTATTTGGGTAAGCCTGGGGACGCATGCCGGTTCCAGGCGGCTGATATTGAACTTAAGCTTTTTTAACGCTTTGGGAATAAACGGTTTAAAAAAGGCTTTTCCCTTGACCTGGGACAAAAAGGCAAATGCACCTAAAATTTGCAGGTTACGTGTTACACAGCAGTGGTGATAGCATGTGATGAACTGATGGGCGTCCATGCTGCCGAATCCGTCAAGATACCGGTCGATCACATAAGTCAAAAGGCGTTGTTCCATGGACGCATTCAAATCAACATACGGGTCGATGAGAAGAGATGCCAGGTCATACTGCAGCGGGCCGAGCCTTGCGGACTGGAAATCGATCAGGAAAAGCCTGTCCTGATGCACCATGATATTCCGGGACTGGAAATCCCGATGCATCAACCCCTTGACCTGATGTTCAAGCGCCTGTTGTGCCAGGTATTCGAACTCCTCAATAAACTCTTCAGTATCAAGGCCGAGACTGAGACAACCTTTGAGGTATGCGTTAAAAAAATAGAGGCATTCCTTTTCAATAATCAAGGCGCGATCATAGGATGGGGTCTGGAATGCCCATTGGGGATTGAACCCTTTGACCCCCTCCTGTGAGAAAAATACCAGCGTATCGCACGCTTTCCTGTACCACTTAAAAACATCGCCTTCATGATCAAGGTCCTGGATATGATCCTGGAAATGGCGATCACCCAGATCTTCAAGATAGACCTGGCCTGAAAAATCGTCATTCCCATGAATACGGGGTACCGGAATTTGCTTATCCGACAGGTGATTTCCAATTGAAACAAAGGCGCGGTACTCATCCAGATGATCTGACACACGGATACCATGATCTGAAACCACCAGTCCCTGGTTCTTATGAGTAATCCGGTACCATTTGCGGTCTGATCCGTCGCCTTTGAGCCGGTCAATGTCGAGATCACGGGGCGGGGAGTGGTCGAAGATGGCAGATGCGTTCACCGCCATGCTGGTTGTTGAAAAGCGCTCCGGGGTCCCGATATCCGCCCAATAACGGTTGTTGCCAATATCCATACCCTTGACCAGGTTCCGGGACAACAGATCAGTGTATACATCAATACTTGAAAACGGGGCTTCTTGGTCAAAATACTCCAGAATCTCTTCGGACAGAACCTGGATTCCGGTAAAGGCCCATCGCCTGGTTTGGCGTTCATTTGACGTCGGGTTGTCTAAAAACGATCGAATAGATCCATCCGGGTCCATGGTGATTTTATTGAATTCGGGATAATCATGCACGGCCAGGGTGGCCAGCCAGTCACCCTGTTCATGAAACTGCAACAGGTCCCGAAAACTGATGGTGGTAAAGATATCCGCATTGACCACCCAAAACGGCCCCCCGGATAAACCGTCCCTTAAATTGGCTATGGCACCGCCTGTGCCAAGAATTTCCGGTTCAAAAACACAGGTCAGGGGTATGCCGGGGGACAATGTGTCCACGTACGCTGTGATATGGTCAGACAGGTGATGGGTATTGATAAAAACTTCCGTACACCCGGCTTGTACAAGATTTTCAATGGTGTAATGAATGGAAGGCAGGCCCGATAGCCGGAACATGGGTTTGGGCAGCATGCTGCTGTAGGGCTTAAGGCGGGTCCCGAAACCGGCCGCAAGAATCAATCCTTTCATATCTAGTTGACCGGCAGTGACAGCAACCGCTGAATGATATTTCTGTAAAAATCTATATTGTAGTGATCCTCCGATCCCTGGATGCCGTTGTTTGCAAAATATTTACAGGCATTTTTATAATTGATCAGGGAGAGCGATTCCTTGAAGATCACGGTTTTTCTTTTGTACAGTTTCTGGCCGATCCCGTGGGTTTTCTTTGCCCGTTCCTTTTCATCATGCTTGGAAATGTCGGTATACTTTTCAAAATAGGACAGGGCGGTATGGTAGGATTCAAGAAACGGCAGCAGGAATGCGGCAAACCACTTGAGTTTCCTCAAACCCTCAGAGGTCAGTTGATACCGGTCTGTATCTTCAAGATCCGGAACAATGATCCCTTCATTGATGAATGCCTTTAATGCACTGGAGATATATTCTTCAGCGGTTGTGTTTTCATCCGTTGGGAATTCATCCATGAACATTTTCTGGAGAAATTTGAACCGTAACACCAGGTCGGCAGATGAGAAATTGAACCGGTCAATTTCAAGAATGGCCATGGCCGTGTAGGCCGGAAAAATGAAATAGGATATGGAGTTGTTTTTATAATAGTCAAGTATGGCCCGTTTGTTGCTCTTGACGATAAAGGTGGTGGAGTCATGGATGTCATCTTCATCCTCATCAGCAAGTTCGATAAAATTGCGGGACAAAAACATGTTGATAACCGTTGAAAATGAGGCGTCCGGGTCAATCATCAATGTGTCCGCAAGGTTTGCATCCACAAAGTACAAGAGGTTCATATAGGTGTAGACCCGGTCCATGAGCTGTGACTTGGTGAATGAGTGACTGGCGCTGTTCAGTACACCGGCAGCAATAAGGCCGTGGGGGGTCACCACCACACTGGTGTTGATTGAATTGATCAACTGGTATCCCAGGCTCCTGACCATGGTCATGTATTCTTCATTGTCTGTTTTTTCAAGATCAAGGTTTTTTTGGGAGATAAATGTTTTCAGGGATACCGGGTCGTTGAATTTAACGTAAACCTTGCCATATTTTTTTTTGAGAAATTTCCTGGCCCTGACCAATCCGGACAGGTTTTCCGGTGCTTTCTGGGCCCCTTCAATCTCCTTGAGATAGGCATCCTCTTCCAGAACACGATCATAGCCGATATAAATGGGTATGAAATACAGGTTGTCGCATGCCTTATTGATATAGGTCTGTATGATCATGGCCAGCCCGCCGAGTTTGGGCGGCAGGGTTTTTCCGGTTCGGCTCCGTCCCCCCTCGATAAAGATCTTGATGTTAAATCCTTCATAAAGCAATTTCCCAAGGTAGGCGGCAAATATTTTTGAGTAGAGCTCTGCACCCTTGAATGTCCTTCTGAGAAAAAATGCGCCGCCGCCCCGGAATATGGGACCCAGCGGCCAGAATGAGAGATTTTTACCGGCAGCAATATGGGGGCAGGGCATATTGTTGTGAAACATGATATAGGGCAGCAGCAGGTAGTCCAGGTGGCTTTTATGGCAGGGAACAAGGATCAGGGGTGCATCTTTGGAGGCTTCCCTCATTTTTTTCAGTTCAGACTGGTTGACGACCAGCCCGTCAAAGATATTCCTGAACACCCAGGTCAATACGATGTTCAGAAAGTTGATCACCCGGAGGTTGTAGTTGGCGGCGATCTCATTGATATAGGCTGCGGATTTTTTATGCACTTTCTGCAAAGGAATCTCATTTTGATCCGAGTAATCTGCCAGGTATTCTCTCAAAGTCATATCGGTCAGGATGTCCTGGGTGATCTCCTGCCTGGAGATGAGTGTGGGGCCGGTGATGCTTTTTTTCTGCCGGTTGATAATATCCACCAGGTCACTTCTAAGCTGGTTGCACTGGAATTCGGTCCCAAGACCCTTGATGTCCGGTCTTTCAATATAGTCTTTAAGATTGACCGGGTCTGCAAATTCTACCGCAACCTTATTGTTTTTGTTCAATACGCTAAGCAGCCGCCTGATCTTTCCGGGACGCTCATTGGTTCCAAATACAATGTCCCGGAAACCGGGTTCTTTTCGCTCGGGCCGGGTGATAAAAATAATATCCTGGGGCACAATCCAGATGGTTTTATCCGTTGATTCCTGGAGCGAAATCAATATGGAAAGCGGATCAGGCGTGGACAGGATAAACCGGTTATAAAAATCCTCTTCCTCAATCAGGCTCATAAAACCGGCTTTGCCGGCTTTGAGGGTTTCCCTGATGTATCCGGTGGAGTAGGGATCCTTGAACCTGAAATGGTGGAAAAAAAAGTCCAGGTGGGAGATCATCATCTGTAACAACCGCTTGAGCGGAAGGGTAAAGATAAAGCGGAAGTCAAATCCGATTTCAGGAAAGGGGACGTTTAAAGCCTTAAGACGGGTGTTAAAGAAGATAAAATTATAGGTGGTCTTGTATTTGTTTGCATACACAACAATATCATTGGGGCCAAATCCAGACACCTTTTCAACATTACTGTCGTCTATGGTGAGGTTGCGGGTAACCAGGCGGATCAGGTTGCGGGAGATGATCCCCTGTCTGCCGGGAAAGTAGCAGGTGTAATAGTCATCACGGTTTTCAAGAAGGCAGTCGATATATCGCCTGACACTGGCTCTTATTCGGGAAGTGAATTGACTCACTCCTGAAAATATTTTCATTTCAAGTCCTTTAAATGTATGAAACTGAACTTATAGTCTGTACTGTTGGTGCTTGGAATAATTACCAAAGCTGGCCTGTAATGGCAATATTTATGTTTTCAGCAGGGATGACCCGCAGGCGCTGAACCCTTTACCCAACCGGCTGTTTTCAGAATTGGGCTTGATTTAAGACAGGCTGTATGATATCAATCTAGTTTCAATTTCACGTTAGACTGATATGGTACCTGTAAAATATAATTCAACAATTTAGATCATTCTTTTAGGAGGATAAACTATGAAAACGTTAATTGGTGGTGCAATCGCTGTTCTTTTAGGTGTTGTTGGTGTTGCAGTGTGGTGGTCTCAATTGCTTAATCTTCTGGCCGGATGCGTACCGCCGGTTCTGTTGCTGGGCGGCGGCCTTGCACTTTACCTTGGTTTTGATGAGCTCAAAGACAGCTGGAAAAATGATGAAGGTGCTGAAGTACCTGAAGCCGATGATGACAAAGCCAAGATTGCCGAACTCGAAAAAGAGCTGGATGATCTGAAAAAGAAAGAGGCCTAATTCTTTTTCATTCTGTGATCATATCAGGGGTAAATTTAGAAAGCATTTTGATCTATGAATTTACCCCTTTCCCTCTTTGATGGCGGAAGTGGCCAAAAAATCTGCCACTTCGTTCTCTTTTATCCCTGCATGCCCCTTTACCTTAACCAATTCAACAT
>QZLA01000370.1 GCA_004796375.1 Desulfobacteraceae bacterium | reverse complement strand
GGGTCAATGTGGCCACAATATCCATGGAGCTTATATTTTTCCTGCTTTTACTGGCCACCAGTTCAGGAACATCCTCGGCAATAAATCCTACCCTGGGCTCTGAATCATTTTTATAGTTATAGACAACTGGATCCAACTTTTTGAGTGCATGTAAGGCATTCTTGTATGAAAGCTTCTCGATATTCTCTTTCAACTCACGACTGGAAGCGCCATTCCAATTGCCGTCATAGCTTCCGCCATCAGCCATGTCCACTGTCCCATCCGTATTCAGGGTCATAACCAGATTGGCTCCTGCCTGGAAGCGCATAGGAAATGCATTTACAGTGCCCACATTTCCTGAATTGGAAGTTGCGTTGATGTAAGCCTGAGCACCACTCGGTCTATCAAGAACAATTACAGGTTTATCCGCGTCCTCAATCTCTAAATTGAAAGCCGGGCTATCCGTTCCAACGCCAATTTTACCATCAGATTTGAAGTATATTTTTCCTGCGTTGAATCGAATGTCATTGTCAGCTTCAAGATCAATCCGGTCATCATCCGCCCCAGGTCTGATCTTGAAAGGTAATTCTGACCCGTTGGTAACATCCCGGATAAAAAAGTTGGCCTCGTTTCCGGCAATATCCCAGGTCTGGGGGGTGAATCCATCAGAGCCGTCCTGCTCCAGTCTCAGGGTCGGGGTATTGCCCTCAACTATGTGTAGATCGACCACCGGGTTGGCCGTTTTAATCCCCACATCCCCGTCCGCCTCCACATACAATGTACTGGCCGGTGCACCGGCTTCAATGGTGAACGGACGCCTTCCACTGGATGCATCATCAATGCCAAAGTAATTCGCCCCGCCATTGGATGAATCATTAATGGTAATCCGCCAGTCATTGGTTGGAAAAGATGCCGAAACACTGGTATCAGAAAAGTGGATTCTTAAGTTATTCTCTTTAAGCCTCAGTGTGTCAAACCCGAAGCTCTCCCCATTCACACAGTCATTTCCAACGCACAGGCTGAATGTAATAATCACATCATCATTGTGAACAATGTCAGCAGCCTTTCCATCAGAGATATCTTTGTCACTTCCTGGATTTCCAGCATTATCGGAACTGAATGTGACCCGACCATTCTCAATGAAAAAGGTACCGGTTTGGTATGCGCCTTCATCGGCTGCAGGATTTTTGTTAAACTGGACCTTTTCCCCGCTGTTCTCCATCGATCTGAACTGGGACAGGAGCTTCTGGGTTTCTTGATCAAGCAGAGGCAGCACTCTGAGCTCATACACGCAGGTCCCATCCGGGAAAATTCCGCCAAAATTATCTTTCAAATAAAAGACCGGGTCCACCCCTTTTTCAAAATGCCGGCTGAAATATGCATCTCCTTCACCGGAAACGGTGAGAATGGCGCCACTGTTCTCTTTTAAAAGCTTGAAATTCACCTGGCCTGTAGCCACATCTACCGGGGTGCTGGATGTTGCACTCGCCATGACCAGTTGTGCACAAAAAACAATACCTAAGAACAGGATGAATGTTATGGCAGTCAACGTCCTGAAAGGGAACCGATTCATCATTTGTCCGTCTCCTTGGATAATTTATAATAAAAATAATGGAAATATACCTGAATATAGCAGAGGATCAAGACTTTTACAAATTTTAATTTTGTTTCAGCAAAGGTACGTCAGTTTGACTGAACCCGTCAACTCCTGAACAGGATCGTGATATCCACGAACCGTTCCAGGGCTTTCCAGTTGGAGGGCTTTTGGGAGGCAAAGCGGTGCTCTCCGGTGCTGCCGATCTTGAAGACCTGGGGTTTAATGCCGTGTTTGACCAGTTCGTGGACCACATTGGCGGCCCGGGCAGCCCCCAGTTCAAAGTTGGAGGGAAACTGTTTGGTGTGAATCGGGTCCTTGTCTGCGTATCCTTCTACAATGATACGGACATCATAGGATCGAACAAGATCTGCCAGGCTTTTGAAAAACGCCTGGTACTCTTTGGCAATGGCAGCAGAACCCGAAGCAAACAGGATGGGCAGGGAATTCTCAATCTTCAACAGGTCCTGGTCCTGGACGACATCAACCCACTCCAGGAGGCCGCTTTTTTTGATCTTTTTTAAAAGCTGCTGCTTGGTTTCAAAGGATGCGGTCTTGGCGGCCTTTTTTGATGATGTCTTTGGTTTGAGCACCTTTGGTGTTTTGGTTTTTTTCAAAGGGCTGGCCGGTTTGGGTTTGATCATTTTTCGGTACTCGGCCTTGAGATGCTCAAGCCCTTTAAGCCGTTTTTTCTTTAACGCCATGGATGTGTAAAAGCGTTCCGGCACAAAACGTTTCTGTTTGTTAAACCGGTCAATTTTGGACTGAAGCCAGGCAATATCCTGTTTAAGCGTCTGTATCTCCGCATCAATGACACTGGCCTGATAGGCAGGATTCTTCTCTTTTTTAATGACCTCTTTCTTTGAAAAGGCCTGGCAGGGGAGAGCCAGGAAAATGATGCAGAGCAACACCAGCATGAATGCAAGAAGCATCCATTTCATAACAGCGGTATCCATAACGAACGCACATATTTTACCGGTCCGCTTGATCTCCATCCTTTTTTCCTTTGCATTGCCAGCAGGGAACCCTACGGTTTGGCTTCCTGCCCTGTTCACGATCAATTACTGGCCTGCCTGCTGCTTTGGGGAGAAGGTGTGAACCAGCTTGAGGTGTTCCAGTAGGGCGTAAAATCCGTTCCCAGACCAATGGGCCACCAGATCATCTGATCATACACAAAATTAATGCGCAGCTGAAGACGGGCCTCGGTAATATTGTGCTCCGCCACTGAAATGGAAATCACCTCCGTGCCCCTGAGCCAGGACTGGGTATGGGTCTGGACCACATCATAATTGACATAACCGTTCCCGGCTTTCATGAATGCATCCACATAGACCCCGCGGATTTTTTCCACCAGCTGCCGGTAGCCGTCTGCCACAGCCGCCCGCTCGGCCATCAACTTGGCTTCACCAATGGTAACTGCATTCTCAGGCTCCAGGCCCTTGCCGACCACCTCAAAGGTGACCACTTTAAATTTGGGCGCCTCGGTGTCTGCCGGATTCAAAACGTGCCCCGGAGAATCACCGGCAGTGGCGCCGCTGGAACTGAACCCTCGCGTTGCCTTGTTTGCACACCCGTATAACGCCATTAACAAAACACACACCCACACAACACCACTGGCTCTTTTCATGTTTTCCCCACATCCAAAATTTACATTGTCATTCAATCAGGTTTTGATTGATTCACCTCAATGCCCTGTGATAGGGATAATGATCGTCATCACAGCGCGATTACTTTAACCCGATGCATTCTCATTCAACTAAAGGAAGCTCATTCAAAAATCATGCCGGAACCAAACAGAAACCACCTTATCACCGGGCTTTTACTGTTTGTGACGATGTCATCTATTTATATGTATCCCCGAATCCTTTGTGCAGAAGGGATTACCAATTATTATGTCCGTTATGATATCAAGTCATCCAAACACCGGATTACAGACCTCAACCTGTTGATGATTCCGTCTGAAAATGAATTCCGGGCGGAAAATTTTGCAGTGATTTTGACATCAGTGCGACTGAATTTGACACCCCATGAACCCAGACAGGATTTCATGTCTCGTGCCAGACAGGCCGCGCTGCAGTCGATTCTTGAAAGTCATGGATTAAAATCAGTCCAAACCCGGGATCTGGATACCGTGATCTCATACGAAGGGGCCATAATCTCCCCGGTGAACATCCTTGAAACCGATTGCAAGACAAGCCCTTCATCCTGCATTATAAAAGCTCAGGTACGTTTCAGCCCCATCTCTTTTCCGGATCAATGGGAAAGGCAGGCGTTTCACTTCAGGATCAAACAATTTTTCAAAAACCTGTTCTCTGTTTTTCATTAAACCGCCCTTACTCTCTTGCCCAATATACTTAAGAATAAAGGCATTGCGCCTTTACTTGAGATGATTATTATTCTAATATTCGACAACCAAAAAATCATCATCCAGGAAATCAAACCATGAATAAAGCCCAAATTAAAGCGCTTCAGAAAAAAACGGTTAATGAGGATCAACTGGCTTTTGACCATTTGAGTAAATCCGAACAAAAAGCATGTTTTGGTTTCTGTGACCAATACAAGCAGTTTCTGGATCGGGCCAAAACCGAACGCGAGGCGGTCCGGGAGATAATTGAGCTGGCAGAAAAGCAGGGGTTTACTGATATTGACAAACACCTGGCCTCTGCCTCAAAAAGAAAATCAGTGCCCCGCAAAGTGTATAAAACGTTCAAGGACAAATGTGTTGCCCTTGCAGTACTTGGAAAAGATAACCTCGAATCCGGCACCCGGATTATTGCTTCCCACATCGATTCCCCGCGCCTGGATCTGAAACAGAATCCCCTGTATGAGGATCTGGACCTTGGACTGCTTAAAACCCATTATTATGGTGGGATTCGAAAGTATCAATGGCTGGCCATCCCCCTTGCCCTTCACGGAACCATCCTCAACAGCAAAGGCGAGCGGATTGAAATCACCATTGGAGAAGATCCGGATGACCCCGTATTCACGGTATCGGACCTGTTACCGCATCTGGCCGGCAAGCTTCAGAACAATAAAAAGCTCTCCGAGGTATTTGATGCCGAGAAGCTCAATTTGATTGCCGGGAGCCTTCCCTTGGGTGAACCCTCAACCAAAGACCGCTTTATGCTAAATATCCTGTCCATCCTCAATTCAAAATACAACATCGTGGAAGAGGACCTTATCAGCGCTGAAATAGAGGCCGTGCCCGCCGGGTCTGCCCGGGACATCGGTTTTGACCGCTCCATGATCGGGGCCTATGGGCAGGATGACCGGGTCTGTGCCTATACATCGCTTATGGCACTGCTCGATACCACTACCAGACCTGAAAAAACCGGGATCTGTTTTTTCTTTGACAAGGAGGAGATCGGCAGTGAGGGGAATACCGGTGCCAAGTCGGTTTTTATCGAAGATTTCATATCAGACCTCCTCGTCCTGAACAAAGAGGCTGCGGACAATCGTACGCTCAGAAAAGTGCTGATCGCCTCCCAATGCCTGTCCGCAGACGTCAATGCTGCCATGGATCCGGATTACAAAGAGGTCCATGAAAAACTCAATGCCGCCAAACTCGGACACGGCATCTGCATGACCAAGTTTACCGGTGTCGGCGGGAAATCAGGATCCAGTGATGCCTCCGCAGAGTTTGTCGGCATTGTCCGTGAGATCTTCAACCAAAAGAAAGTGATCTGGCAGACCGGGGAACTTGGGAAAACCGATCAGGGCGGCGGCGGAACCGTGGCCAAATTTATGGCCCAGCTCGGTATGGATGTCCTGGACTGCGGTCCTGCACTGCTGTCCATGCATGCCCCGTTTGAAATCTCAAGCAAGCCGGATGTTTACATGACCTACAAAGGGTACAAAGCGTTTTTTTCCTGATATGATGACCCGTATGCTGTTCCAGCGGTACCGGCCCGACCGGCGTGTTCTTATTATCATATTCACCTGTATCGGCCTGGTCATCAGCTGCCTGTATCCTGCCCCCTCACCTTGCGGCCCTGCCAAAGGTATCGGGTATCTGCTGAGCACCCCTGAAGGAAAACCCATCCTTTCCCAAAATATTGACCAGCAGTTTATCCCGGCATCCATCCTTAAACTGCTGACAGCCCTGTGTGCCATCCACAGCCTGGGAATCGATTTCAGGTTCAAAACCACCTGGTATGTTGAGCCTGCCACCCGCGATCTTTATATCAAGGGATTTGGGGATCCTTTGTTCATATCAGAGGAGATTGAGCAACTCTGCAGCCGAATGGCAAGTGATATACCGGCTGTACTGAACACCCGCCATATCCGGAACATTGTGCTCGATCACACCTTTTTTGACACCACCATTT
>QZLA01000321.1 GCA_004796375.1 Desulfobacteraceae bacterium | reverse complement strand
TTTGGCATTGTCGAAGATCTGGAAACATGCGCGCAGAAGATCCACGAGGCAGAGGCGATCTTTGTCAGCTGTTTCACCGAACCCTTTTCCTACGGATTGCTCAAAAATCCCGGTACGTGTGGAGCGGACATTGTCTGCGGTGAGGGGCAAAGTTTCGGCCTGGGACAATCCTTTGGTGGTCCGGGATTAGGTTTATTCGCCAGTCGCAATGAATTCCTCAGGAGCATGCCCGGCCGCCTTGTCGGCCAGACGGTCGATGCAGATGGGCAGCGTGGTTTTGTGTTGACACTTTCAACCCGCGAGCAGCATATTCGTCGGGAAAAGGCGACCTCAAATATCTGTTCCAATCAGGGAATTTGTGCCATGACCGCGGCAGCTTACATGGCCAGCCTGGGTGGCAGTGGGATCAGAAAAGTGGCCCGGCAGAATTATGATAAAGCCAACTATTTCAGACAAGTCATGATTGAGGCTGGAGCACGGCCGGTTTTCGACTCACCGATTTTTAATGAGTTCGTACTTTCATTTGAAAGTGATTTTGCGCCGGTAAGAGAGACCCTTGCAGCAAAAGGGATCATTGCAGGACTGGACATCTCTTGTTTCTATCCCGAGATGAAAAACGCGTACCTGTTCTGTGCAACGGAAAGTGTTCACCGACAGATTCTGGACGAAATAGCAGCGGAGGTGGCGCAATGAGTAACCATGGACCTGGTAGAAAGGGTTTGATACTTGAAGAACCCCTGTTATGGGAAAAAGGTAAAAAAGGGCGGAATGGTTTTTCAATCCCCGAATCAGAAGTTCCCGAAGCCGCGCTTCCACCAGAACTCGAAGGGGAACCGGTCGATATCCCTGACTTGAGTGAAATTGATATCGTGCGACACTATACCCGACTTTCTACCTGGAATTTCGGGGTCGACACCGGGATGTACCTGCTTGGTTCCTGTACCATGAAATATAATCCGAAGATCAATGAAAAAATGGCAGGCACTCCCGGCATCAGTACGGCTCACCCGATGCTTGAGGAGGTTCATTCTCAAGGTGTACTGCAATTGCTCTACGAACTTCAGGAGTATCTTACAGTTATTACCGGTATGGATGGTACGAGCTTGCAGCCGGCAGCCGGAGCGCACGGCGAACTCTGTGGCATGTTGATGTTTGCGGCATATTTTAAGAAGCGTGGGGAAACTCGAACCAAAATCATCATTCCCGATACCGCTCATGGCACCAACCCGGCAAGTGCCGCTTTATGCGGTTTCAAACCAGTACCACTCGCCTCCGGACCGGACGGCATGCTGCAGGCTGAAGATGTCGCCGCGTTGATGGATGAAGAAACTGCCGGAATCATGATTACCAACCCCAACACGCTCGGGCTCTTTGAGGCTTCGATCAAAGAGATCACGGATATCATCCATGCCAAAGGTGGACTGGTCTACGGTGATGGGGCAAATATGAATGCTGCATTGGGAATTGTCGATTTTAAAAAGTGCGGCATTGATGTAATGCATCTGAATCTGCATAAAACATTTTCAACACCTCATGGTGGTGGCGGACCAGGGGCAGGTCCTGTCTGTGTGGTGGAGGAGTTACTACCCTACCTGCCGGCACCTTTGGTGGTGAAGCACGATGATGGGTATGCGCTCGATTACAACCGGGCTGATTCGATTGGTCGAATCCATGCTTTCCACGGAAATTTTGGCGTACTGGTGCGGGCCTACTCCTACATTTTATCCATGGGAGGTGAAAATTTAAAACGGGTTGCCGAGCTGGCTGTCTTGAATGCCAATTACATTCGTGAATTATTGCAGGATACCCTGCACCTGGCATACCAGACACCTTCCATGCATGAGTGTGTATTCTCAGATAAAAAGCAGCTTGAATTAAAAATCACCACCCTGGACATGGCAAAGCGATTGATTGATCACGGGTATCATCCACCAACAATTTACTTCCCCCTGGTTGTGCCCGGGGCAATTATGATTGAACCAACTGAAACGGAAAACAAAGAAGATATTGACCAGCTCATTGAGGCGATTAAAGCGGTCGTTGAAGAAGCTCAGGAGGATCCGGAAAGACTGTACCAGGCACCTACGCTGACTAAAGTTCGGCGCCTTGATGAAACCCAGGCGGCCCGAAAACCCTGCCTGCGCGGGTAAGCGTCATTACGAGCATATCGATGAAGATTGTAATTGAAGATCTTGGGGTCTCTGAGTATCAGGCAGCTTATCGTCGGCAGTTGGAGTTGGTTGATCAGTTGAGTCGAGGTGATCGTGAAGATGATCATTGTCTGATTGTTGAACATCCCGCAGTTTTTACCCTGGGAAGAAACGGTTCCTCGGAACATGTTGGGGTGAGTGAAACCTTTCTCCGGCAAAAAAATATAGACCTGATCAGGATCGAACGGGGAGGTGAAGTTACTTACCATGGTCCCGGTCAATTAGTTTGCTATCCAATCATCAATTTAAAACGCAACCGTCTGACGGTGGCGTCCTATGTTGCAATCCTTGAAGATATCATGCTCGATATCGCTGAAAGTTTTGGTGTTGAAGCGGTGAGGGATCCACAAAATCACGGTATCTGGAAGGATGGCAAGAAGCTTGGCAGTGTCGGTATTGCGATTCGAAAAGGGGTGAGTTTTCATGGGTTGGCTTTAAACATTAATAACAACCTTGAACCGTTCAGTTGGGTAAATCCCTGCGGACTTGAGTCCGTTCGGATGTCTTCATTGTCTCAGATTAAAGGTGACACAATGGACATGGAGGTCGCCAAGGGGGCCTTAATTGAAGCAGTTGCCCGCCGGTTGCAAAAAGAGGTCAGAAGAGAGC
>QZLA01000007.1 GCA_004796375.1 Desulfobacteraceae bacterium | reverse complement strand
TCTTCCGCCTTTGGTACCAATTTTGACTGGCAGACCGTTGTGCCCGAACCTGACAGAGGCACCAATGATCCGATGATCGATCTTGATAACTGGGGCGTTGCTCTCTGGAGACTTCCCAATTGGGAGACCCCGTCACCCGGCGATGTCTACTGGCTCAGCTTTGCCGTCAAGGTGACGGATGCAGACGGGTGCCCGGGCAACAATCACCAGGTCGAGGTGACCTATCCCGACGGGACCACAACCGCCCGGTTAATACCGGACCGGGTGAACAGTTCTAATGAAATGACATTCTGGCAAGCGGTTCAGTTACCTCAGGGGGTGATGCCAGCAGCAGGCACCTATACGTTCACGGTTACGGATGAGGCTGGTAATACCGATTCCATTACCGACGACCTGGTGATATCCACCATTGACCTACCCCAGATCATAACCCCCACTAACGGAACAAGCACCCCGCCCTGCCCGGTATTCAAATGGCACCCGGTGACCAACGCCGACAATTATCGGGTCAGGGTATATGAAG
Organism: Desulfobacteraceae bacterium; assembly: GCA_004796375.1. Taxonomy (GTDB): domain Bacteria; phylum Desulfobacterota; class Desulfobacteria; order Desulfobacterales; family Desulfobacteraceae; genus MADRE2. Next base: position 4,793 of record QZLA01000007.1, on the reverse strand, counting down.
GGGTCAGCCGCACGCACCACAGTGAGTATACAGCAGATTCATCCTACCGGATACCCTGCGGTACCCTTGACAGGAACGGCTTGTACCATTACCGGATATATGCATACAATGAAAATTACCCCACGGTTGAAGTGGACAATCTCTCGTCTACAGAGTTCTACCATGGTGACCAACCCAATTTCGTCACCGACTTGATACCGCTCTCGCCGATTTTCAATATCCTGATGGAGTAGCCAAGTTCGGCCGGTGACACCCTGAAACATGATAACGGGGACTAACACCAAGTTTAGTCCCCGTTCAACCCAAACGATTTCATGATATCAGCGCCTGTAACCTTGCCAAATATAATTGTTCCAACTATAGTGGAGCGGTCCGATGATGTTCGTCAATTCACCTTGGAGTAAACCATGACGTTTGAAATCCTTAACATCCTGGAACCGGTCCTGGATAGTGTATTTGAAAAGTTTTACCAATCCATGCTCTCAAACCGGGATTTCGCCGTTTTTTTCAAAGATGATGATCACATCCGATCCCTGATAGAAAAACAAAAAATGCATTTCCTTGACTCCCTCAATGATTCTGAGGAGGAGCTCAAGGCAAGGTACAGCCGGCTCGGTGAGATTCATTACAACCTGAGACTTCCATATGTTGATTTTTTTGCAGCCATGGGCATGCTTGAGGAGGGACTGCTGCTGTCAATTGCAAGTCACCATGACAGCAAGGACCTGATGAGAACCGCCTTCAAATTTTTCCGGTTGATCAGGGCATATACAGCCAAGGGCTATCTCAATAAAACCCTGGAAGCCGATTCGGCAGATATTGACCGTTACCTGGAAAATGTTCATCGGTCCTCCGAAATCGACACGCAATTTGCGACTGAACGGATTATATGGCTGAAAAACCTGACGTTTGCCATCCAAATTGAAAACAGGGCAGCAGCACCTTCGTTCCAGCTGCCGACCCAGGTCATGGACTCCATCCAGTCGTATGCCCCTGAAGACCCGGACCTGGTGCGATACATCAATGATACGATCGCAAGGATCGAGATAAACGCAGCCAATGTCTTTTACTTCCTTGAAAAGAAAAACTACGAAGAGGTATTGACCCTGTACCGGGAATTGATGCAGATTTATAAATTAAGCCTGATGCTGACCAATGTCATCACAATTGCCGCATCAAGTGCCATCATCAGTTCTTTAAGCAAAGACGATTTAACCGGCATGCTGGGCAGAAATTCCTTGAATGATATCATTGAGAGAGAGTTTTCACTGGCCACTGCGTCCGGGTATGAGATTTCACTGATCATGATGGACCTTGACCATTTCAAAAATGTGAACGATACCTACGGTCATGCTGCCGGGGATGAGGTGTTGAAAACAACGTCTAAATTTGTGCATGACAACATCAGGGCAACTGACTTTTCTTTCAGGATGGGTGGCGAAGAGTTCCTGATCATTCTCAAGGGCGCCTCTTTAAAAGTGGCGTCCCGTCAGGCAGAACTGATTCGAAAAGAGATAGAGGAACACGCGTTCAAATACGACGGGAAAACATTTCGCATCACCGCAAGCTTTGGGGTATCGACCTATTTCAGCCCCTTTCAGATGGGTCTGCAAAGTATGCTCAAACAGGTTGACCTAAAACTATATGAATCCAAGAGAAACGGCAGGAACCGGGTAACCTGGTAACCCCTGTACCGCTCAAATCAATGGTTTTCAAACCGGAATTTTTCAAGAGATCTTTTCATCGTGTCAGAATTCAGCGCATTTTCCTGCACGATTTTGTTGATTTCAGCAACGGTCTGGTTGATTTCGATAATACTCTCGGACTGATTATTTGAGCTTTTGGTGATCTCCTCCATGGACTCAATTGCTTGAGTAATCTCCTGCTTGGTATCCTGAAACATCTGTACTGTTTCTTCAGTCAAATCCGCACTCTTTTTTATTTTCTCTACCGTGATTTCAATGAGCTCAGATATGTTGCCTGCCGCCTTGCCTGCACTTGAGGCCAGGTTTCGCACTTCATCTGCCACAACCGCAAATCCGCTCCCTGCTTCGCCGGCCCGGGCAGCTTCAATCGCTGCATTTAATGCCAGTAGATTGGTCTCAAATGCAATGCTTTCTATTGTTGATGTAATATCGTTAATTTTATTGCTTGCCTCATATATATCGTTCATGGAATTTTTAACGTTCACCAATCCTGTTTCTGTTTCTGTCATAGATGTTTGAACCTGCTGAATACAGGCATTGCTCTCTTTAGCACTCTGGGCATTCTGCCTTGTTATTCCTGATATCTGTTCCAGAGAAGCAGATGCCTGCTCAATCGAAGCAGCTTGAGTCTGTGCACCAGAGGCCAGTGTGTCACCGGAACTGGTGATCTGTTCAAATATCTCCTTCAGGTGTGCAATCATTTTGCCGAGCGCCTCCATGAGGCGCCCGATTTCATCGTTTCGGGAAACATTTATATCCTGGCTGAAATCACCATCTGCTATCCTTGAAATCATCCCGATTGCCGAATCAAGCGGTTTGAATGCCGAACGTATATAGGTGCTCAGACCCAGCAGAACGACAGCAATGGTTAACAGCATCAAGCAAATCGTGTTGAAATCCGCCCTGCGGTTTTTACTGAAAACCGCTGTGGTGTCCTGAATAGAAACCAGTTGTGCTACAGGCTTCTTATTCATCCCAATGATCGGCTGAACAGCAATAGAGTAAGCGGCCTTATCTTGTCTAACCGTGAACAGATCGGTTCCTCCCAATTTCGGCAGTGTGATGCCCAGCTTTTCAAAAAGTACAGGATTAGATCCTGCAGATAACCTACCCTTATTTGATACAATAAAAATGTCGCTGCGATCCCGTTTGGCCACCTGGGCTGCAATAGGATGCATGCTCAAATTGTAAACACCTATGCCATATATCTTTCTCCGGCTTTTGATGGGAATCGCAAGACTTAACACAAGTTTTCCTGTGTTGTCGTATTCCAGACCACTTTCATAAGATGATGAGTCCAAGGCTTTCTTTATAACCTGTTGTACCTTATCATGGTTTGGGGCCTCACCCGACGAATACACATGTTTACCCTCCCTGCTGTAAATCTGGAGATTTGTAAATACCCCCTGCTCTTTTTTCAGGTCGAAAAACACTGTTGCATGTTTGTCCAGCTGTTCGCTATTGTCTTCTTTGAGTGCCATTTTAATTTCATAGGCGGATTCCAGGTCTTCTGCATTATCCTTCATGAGCTGCAGCCTGTCCTCTACGGTCATTTCCCAGGCATACCGTTTGCCTACGTTTACCGGTTCAGCAAGGCTCTTTTGAACTCTCTCTTTTCCTGATTTCCCAACCAGGATAATAACGATTGAGGTAAGAACCAATAAAAAAGATACGACAAACAGAATACGATTCTTTAAAGACATCACCGGCCTCCCGATTTATACAGATCCTAACGGTTTCACTGATTGGCAGTTTTATTGATAAGCATCAGGATCTTATCAAAAGGTTCTGCCTTGGATATAAAACAATCCGCTCCAACCTTTAATGCCCGGGTTCGATTTTCCGGTGTATCAAATCCAGACAGAATTACAATTTTGGTCTTTTCCATGGACCGATCCTTTTTAATCACCTGGCAGACTTCAAATCCGTCCATCCCCTCCATCACCAGATCGAGAATAATGAGATCCGGCTTGATGCCTTTTGCTTTTAACCCTGCATCAAACCCATTGGAAGATGTAATCACCTGGAATCCATTTCGGCCTAATTGAGCCTGAAGGGTTTTGCGAACGGACTCGTCATCATCAACAATCAAAATCTTTATTGCATCATGACCAGCATTACTGACAGGTTTCTTTTTAAAACCGTTTTGCTTGAGCAGCAGCTCGATCTCAGAGCGTTTGACCCGATAATGGCCTCCAGGTGTCACGATTGACTGAACCTTCCCATCTGACACCCATCTTGACATGGTGCGCCGGTTAACACCGAATTTTTTTGCGGCTTCCGGTACAGTATAGTATTTTTCATCCGTCATATTATGGGCACCTGTATTCGTTAGCAGGCTGTCTCAAATGGGAAAAATGGGACAATCGGGACAACCATATCGCCTTTTTTAACAAAATACAAACACAATTTTAACTTTATTACACCCCAACATAATTTCCTTGCCTACATTAAAACCCGGGTTCACAAGTGCCGTCACCCGAGATGCCCTGCCATAGCAGGTGTATAACACTGAAATCACAACAATTCTTATTGACAGCAGAAAGCTCATATCCTACTATCCAGAATAAGGACAGTTCCACAATCCTGAATACAATTCGTCATCACAAGAAGGGGGATCGTATGAAGAAATCCATATTTTTCCGGACCGCACCATATCTATTGTTATGCCTTTTGTTGATGGGGGCACTGGTCATTCCTCCCGTGCTATGCCAGGATGATTTCGGTGACACTGACGAACAGAATGCCAAGCAACATATTTCCATTGTTAACGACATTCCAGAGCCGGCACCAGTCACCATTGCGAACCAGCAAGCCATTCCCATACCCGAATCGTCCAAGGTGATCCATATTTGGGATGAACTTCAGCCCGACGGTTCTTTGAACCCTTTTTATACGGTCACCCAGAGTGAGACCCTGGACATCTCCGATCTGAATCCGGAGTTTGCCCAACCTGCTGATTATTCCCTTGGATTACGATACAGCAATGCTGCACCCCGGAAAAACGGCGAAATGGCGATTGACCCCGAGTTAAGCGCGCCCTCAGGCAATGAATTGTTCCTGGTCCAGTTCTGGACCCTTCCGCAG
>QZLA01000326.1 GCA_004796375.1 Desulfobacteraceae bacterium | reverse complement strand
TCTGAAAGTGATACGGTGATGGTGCCACCGGTGTCCTTCATGGCATGATAGGCATTGGTGCACAGGTTCATGACCACCTGGTGGATTTGGGTGGAGTCGGCCAGAACCACGTTACGGGTCTGGATATTCTCAACAATCTCTATGCTTGAAGGGATGGAGGATCTCAAAAACTTCAGCGCCTCCTTGACCACCAGGTGGAGTCTTACCGGGTGCTTTTCATGATCTGCCTGTCGGCTGAAGGTGAGTATCTGGTGGACCAGTCCGCTGGCTCTTCTTGATCCTTTGATCACCTGGCGGATGTTTTTTTGAACACTGTCCGGTTTTTCCAGGTTCATTTCCACCAGTTGGGCATATCCCAGGATGCCGGATAGAATATTGTTGAAATCATGGGCGATTCCGCCGGCAAGGGTGCCGATGGCTTCCATTTTCTGGGATTGACGCAACTGTTTTTCCAGTTCAAGGTCCCAGGTAATATCCCGGGCAATCCCGATGAAGGCGTGATCATCCAGGGGGACTGCACTTAGCCTGGCCGTACGGTGTGTGTCATCCGGGCGGCAGTAAACCACTGTACCCAGATTTTTTGCCCCGCTGATAGGTTCACCGGGCTGGAAGGGGACACCGCTTGCGTGGGGTATTACATCATGAATCGAACGGGTTCTGAGTTCTTTGAGAGAGTATCCCGTAAGATCCATGGCAGCCGCATTGGCATCCTGGTATCGCCCGGTCACTTTGTCGACAATAAATATGGCATCATTGGTTTTTTCAAACAGGGTCCGGTAAAGTTTTTCACTTTTTTGGACCGATTCAAATGCCTGGACCGCACGAAGGGTCTCACAGCTGTATGAGGCGAGTATGGTCCCGATTTCCCTGTCCTGCTCTAAAAAGGGGGGATTTTTTTTGCTGTGAAGGGTGATGGCACCGATGGGCTGACCATTGATGTCCTGAATTGGAAAAGCGAGTAATGAGCCGTCTTTATAGCCTTCCCAACCACTGGGTTCAACACCGCCGGTATGTTTGATATCTTTTATCAGCATGGGGGTCCCCTTTTTGAGAACCTGATTCAGAATGGAATTTTCAGCCAGGGGAAAGGGCAGGAACGCCGCGGCATGTCCGGGGTCAAGTGCATGCTTTAGCCGCAGGCCGTTATCCTCCATCATATACAGGCTGCCTCCTGAAGCCACCATATGTCTGGCAAATTCTTCCAGGATTTTCACACTGAACTGGTTCATCTCCACACACCCGGTCATACCGCGGGTGGTTTCTACAATCTTCTGCAGGCGGGAATTAATATTGGCCAGGTGGGTGTTGGCCTTTTCAAGATCCAGGGTACGCTCCTTGATCATCTGCTCAAGATGGTCCTGGTAGGTGCGGTTTTCTTTGATCAGCCGGGATTTCTCCAGGGCCTGCTCCACGGTGTGCCCCAGGATGGAAAGATCCTGTATCGGTTTTTCAAGATAGTCCCACGCCCCGTAGCGGAGGGCGTGGACAACATCGGAGATCCGGTGGGCTCCGGAGATGACAATCATGGGAACTTCCGGTGTTATGTGCCTGCCCTGTTTCAGCACTTCAAGTCCGTCCAGCTCGGGCATCCTCAGGTCCAGCAGTACCAGGTCGGGTTGGAGCGCAGCCAGTATATCCAGGCCTGCCCTACCGTTTTCAGCTGAGATGACCTCATAGTCCAGATCTTCGAGAAAATCGGTGATGCTTCGGCGAATGTGGGGCTCATCATCAATGATCAGAATCCTGGGCCGGTGCTGAGCACTATTCATCATTTATTCCTTTTGACATCCAGTGGCAGCCGGATGGTAAACACAGTGCCTTTACCGGGTATGGAGGATACATCCATGCTGCCTTGGTGATTCTCTGTAACAATGAAATAGGAAACAGATAGGCCAAGACCTGTACCGGACCCGGGCGGCTTGGTGGTAAAAAAGGGTTCAAAGATCCGTTTCTGGATCGTTGCGTCCATTCCCGGACCATTATCTTCAATATCGATTCTCAACATCCGGGATTGTGTTTCATGGCTCAGCCGCAATATGAAACACGGTGCCAGACCGCTTCCGGGTTCAGATTGCATGGCTTGGGCACCGTTTCTGAGAATATTGAGCAGTACCTGCTGGATTTTGGCGCCCTCACAGGGGATCATGGGTAAATCTTTCTGGTAGTCCTTTACGATTTTGATGGTTTTAAAGTCGTACTGGCTTTTTAAATCATAGTCGGTGGCTGCCAATTCCAGAATCTGGTCCATGAGCTGCTCCGGATGATAAGATGATACCTTGGAATTGCCTTTCCTTGCAAAACTGAGCATATTGTCAACAATTTCTGCCACCCGTCGTCCTGATTCATTGATGGCATCCACCATCCTGAAAATGCCCCGGTGATCCATAAATGTACGGATGTGCGCCATTTTGACCCCGATCTCCTTCGCTGCCGCAAGGTTTGCGGGCATCTCAAGATCAGAGAGCCTGGACTTCATGACATTGGCGGACTGGATCATACCGGCCAGGGGATTGTTGATCTCATGGGCCATGCCTGCGGCAAGCCCGCCGACGGACAGCATCTTTTCAGACTGGACCATCATCTCTTCAAGCTGCACCTGTTCGGTCGCGTCATCTACACGGATGACGGCCCCTTCCACACCATTGGAAATCAACGGGTAGATTGTGATGACTTCATACCTGATTTCATTGTTCCTGAGCCGGGGCTGCTTTGCACTGTGCATTTCTTTCCGGTTAGCAATGGCCTCTTTTACACGGCTCATTTCGTTTTCCGGCAGGGTATATGCATGTTCAAGGGGCCGGCCGAGAACCTCTTCCGCCGTGAGGCCCGTGGCCTGCCTGGCACGGTTGTTCCACTGGGTGATGTTTCCGTCCAGATCTACACCTATCAGTACAGAAGGCATCGAATCGATAATGTTAGACAGGTAATTGCGCAGTTGATTCAATTCCACCTGGGCTTTTTTTCGTTCTGTAATATCCGTGGAAATACCGCAGATGGCATACACCTCACCATCTGCTTTTTTCAAGGGGAACTTGACCGAGATATAATCCCGGTGATTGCCACGGTAATCCGGGGCATATTCCTCGAACTGGAGGGCCTTCTTTCCCTCAAGGATCTCCTGGTCATTTTTCATGAAATCCGATGCAACATCATGGTTAAAAATGTCATTGTCTTTGAGGCCCACAAGGGTCATGCGGTCGATATTGAACAACTCTTCGAATCGCTTATTCACTGCAAGGTATCGTCTATTAGTGTCCTTGAGGTAGATGACGGCCTCTGCATTATCCAGAATCGCCTGGAGTCGATCCTGGCTTTCCTGAAGATCTGCTGTGCGCTCAATAACCCGTGCTTCAAGGGTTTTCTTTGCAGTGACCAGTCCGAGGAAAAACCAGGTTCCGGTCAAGAAAAGGGCCAGGCAGACCAGGATGTAAAAGTAGGTAAATGCCGATCTGTTCTGCCAGTTTACTTTTAAGGTTCCGATGGAGATACCGTTAAATATGATCTCCTTTTCCAGGGGGTGTACCGGTAAAATACCCAAACCGGAAAATACAGTAATCCAACCCTGTGTGCGAGGGCCTTTAAAACGCGCAAATTCAACACCGAAGTCATCCGTCACCAGGATGTCCTCATAGTTGTTTGACTGCGCTGCCAGCCGCATATAAGCCATGGGTTCGCCTTTTTCATAGCGCCACAGCGAGTTGGCGATCACCAGTGCATGATCATTCAGCCTGGCCTTTGCATTTTTCAGGGTGAATTGCTGATAAAACAGGAAAAATGAAAGGAACCCAGTCAGCACAGTAACGATAATCAGGGTAAAAACAAGTTTAGCATGGTTCTCCATCTAACATCCCTTTTTCCGGTTTAATTCAACTGCCGAACTGCCGCCGGCCAATGGGCCGTCAATAGTAAGTGGAGATGATTTTCTGTATGGTTCCGTCATAGAGCATTTCTTTGATAATCATATTAAACCGGGAGAGGATCTTTATATGCTCGGATCGCTTGCTGATCAGCAGGTGAAAGGGCATGGCGTCCAGCATGACATCCGTTTCAACAATCTTTGAGACAACGTCCGCTTTTTCAATCCCGGCTCTGGCACCGACCGGCCACTCAATCACGATATCTCCTCTCCTGGCAGCCAACATTTTCCACACGTTATGGACTTCACTGGTTTCAAAGGATACAATACCGACCCCTGATATGTTTTTCTTGTGCCACCCGTTGCCGCTGTATGTAATTACGGTAAAAGCCCCCTGTTTAATGTCTGATATGGACCGGATACGCAGGATCTCGTTCGAGCGGTCATGTCCCCTGTAGGTAAACACTTTGAGCTGCTTGAGATAAAACGGATCTGTATGGGTTTTACTGTAACTGGCCCGCTCATCCGTGGGGACGGTAATCATGGCATCATAATTGCCTGAGCGGACCTGCTGCTGGCAACGCTTCCAAGGCATTTGGCCCCATCGGGTCTTCAGATTCATCCGATGGTCAATGGCTTCAACAATGATGTCATAAAAAAAACCGGTTGTCGCACCGTTGTCGGATCGTTCAAAAAAAGGATAAAACTCTGGGTGAGCGATGGACAATGTCTGCCCTGCAGGTGTCTGTCCTGGCATCATCCACAACAATACAAGAATGAAACCCGTCATCCCAATGGTTTTTTTCACCATGAATCCGTTCTCCCGGGTCGTGATGGGGTTCGTCAGTATTTCTCTGTTTCGCGCGTATTCGTCATGCGGAAAGAAGATCAATCAAAATGCTTCCGGTTTTGTTCCCCAGTAAAGCATCTGTATCCGTTTAATCCTGGTAAAATACTACTCTGAATCAGGTGTGATGTAAAGCGTAAATTTTTGAAATAAAACGTTAAACCCAATAGGGGTTAATCCGGATTTTTCTTCTGGATTTTAATGATAACCAGGGTGACATCGTCTTCCGGTTTTCTTCCGTGAGTAAATTCATCAAGGGATACAAAGACGGCATTGAGAATCTCAGCAGCGGAACGGGTGGTGTTGCTCCTGAGAATATCCTTGAAGCGCTCCCTGCCGAACATCTCCTGATTTTGATTGCATGATTCCCATATCCCATCTGTTCCTATGGCAATCACCTGTCCATCCTTGAGTCCCTCTTTCCGGCTCGCCTGATAGGCAAACGCTTCATCAATTCCCAGGGCAATACCCGGCCCCTTTAGCTCCTCAAATGTTTCGCCATGCGGGTCGTATAGAATGGCGGGGTCATGGCCGGCCCGGATCCATTCGATGGAATCGAGTTCCGCATCGACGGTCAGATAGAACAGCGTCATGAACCGGCCGGTCTCTGAAACATCTTCGCTCAGATGGGTGTTGGCCGCATGGACAATGCTTGAGATGGATTCCTGCTGGGACGAATGAAGGCGAAGGAACGCCCGGGCAGACGACATGAGAAGGGCTGCATCGACCCCATGGCCGGTAATATCGCCTACAGCCACGCTGAAAGGTGTTTTTACAGCTTCGCGCCGCCAGAAGAAATCAAAATAATCTCCACCCACCTCGTCGCAGGATACGTTTCTGCCGGCCACGTCCAGTCCGGGAAGCTTTGGATCCTCCTGAGGCAGCAGGCTCTTTTGAACTTCACCGGCCAGAGCCAGCGCTTTTTTATGCTCTGTCATATCGGTGATAAACGCCATATGGCCGATGATTTCTCCCTGGTCCCCGCGAAGGGTGTTGCCGTGAATCAACACCGGCACGATGCTCCCTTTTTTTCTGACCAGTTCGCCTTCAAACTTCCGGTATTCTTTTTCGAGCAGTATCTCTTTGTTGGCCTCGAGATAGCGGCGAAATTCCGGAGTTGCCAGGTCTACATTTGATTTTCCCAGGATTTCGGGTCGGGAATACCCCAGCAGTCTGCAATAGGCATCATTTGCATCAATGAGGATCAGGTTTTCATCCATGAGAATGAACCCTTCACCCGTTGTCTGGACAATCCGCCGGTATTTCTCTTCACTTTTGCGCAAAAGCGCTTCTTTTTTCATGATCTCTTGGCGGGCTTCATCCATGTCCGTCATGATTCTCAGATGCATCTGGGAATTAAAGGCCTTGGCCGCTTCCAGCCGTTGACGGTAAAGCTCTGAACGCTGAAGCTTGAGCCTTAGAAACTCATTTTGCGTCTCCTGGTCCAGTGCTGCCGCCCCAGCAGGTTGTTCAGTGGTTGATTGCAAAGAAGAGGCGGGTGTGCCTTTCTGGCTTTCACTTCCTTTCGCCCCGATGCTCAGGCCGATCAATGTCGCCCCATGGGTCATACTCCAGCCGCCCTGGACCAGGGGGGCGATTTCACCGAAACTGTAGAATCCCATAATGGGAAGATGTTTCGGAAATGCCTGCTTGAGAATGTCCAGTTCCTTCTGGGCCTGGGTTCCCAGGATCTCCTTTCGGAATGCGCATGAAAAGGCAAACACCATGGCCGGGTCCCAGTCGGTGGCCTCACTTTTTAGCTGATCCGCATGGGCAATGGTATCCTTGATCAGGTCATCGCGTGCCGCTTCGGTCAGCTGCACCTGTGCACCCTCGGGGATCGTCCCGGAAAATGTTACACTGCCGTCATCGTGATAGCTGATGGGCGCACGGATATAAAAATCATCGCTGTCTGTTTCATATACGGCAAGGATAAACTCCTTGGCCGGTTCTTCATGATATCCCAGGTAATGGCGGTAAAATCCCACGGCATCCATATGGCCGAGCCTGCTGACCGTTCGCCCTTCTGATTGGGTTACCATAGTTTTTGAACCCAGCGGTTTCCATGAGTTTGCAATGGTGAATGCGTATTCCACCGGTCCTGCCATCAGGAGAATGGGGAGGGCATCCGTCAGGATCTCCCGGCCGTAAAACAGGTAAATATCATCAGACCATTGCGTGCCTGATGCACCGCCAAAAACAGGGCACTCCTTTCCGAGCGTTTCTGCCAGTGTTTTTAAAATGGGTTCAAAGTTCAGGTCATATCCTGCAGGAAAGGTCAGGCAGATCCTGGGAGCCTGTGACAGCTCCTCCTGGGACGATTTGACCGCGGTTCCCACGGCAGTTTCATGGTCTTCGGACAGGTGATACCCGACACCGGTGGCGATCTCAATGGTATCTGAAGCCAGGGTCATCAGGGTGATGCTGTCATCACTGAATCCGAATGCACTGGAATAATCACCGGCAGTAGTACATCCGAGCAGTTGGATATTGTCAAACGCATTATGGATCAAATCCAGCATCACCTGATGATCAAATCGTGAGCCGGCAAACACAATCCCGGCAGTGGGAGAGCGATGTCCCATCTGCTGTCTGCAGGAATTGATCACCCGATTTGTAACAGAGGGGGTATCAATACCTTCGGTCTGGCCGAGTCCGACATGTATCATGGATGTATCTCCTTTAACTGACTGGGTCGGATCAATGGAATAAAAACCTGTCCCGTTTATACCATGAAACCGTTTGGATGAACAGGCGGGGCTTATGGGAAAGCCTGTTAGGCGATGACGCGCAGCACATGGTTTACGGGGGTGTTGAGGCGTCTACCAGGGCTTTGAAAAGTTTGCAGAAATCGGGGTACCGTTGTGTGAGGTCCTCGGGGTGCCACTGAACGGCAACAGCAAAATCTTTGCGGGTATGCTCGATGCCTTCAATGATCCCGTCTGAAGAGAGCGCCGTCACTTTGAAATCAGTGGCGGTCTCTTTGACCGACTGGTGATGGTGAGAGTTTACGTGGATCTCATCCTGTCCGAAAATCCGGTGGAGACGGCTGTGTCTTTCAATTTGAACCGAATGATACAGTTCATCCACCGGGAGCTCCTTGGGAAAATGCCCTAACGCGTTATCGATCTGGCTGAAAACATCCTGATACAGGGTGCCGCCCAGGGCAACATTCATGACCTGCAGCCCTCTGCAGATGCCCAGAACAGGTATATCCTTCTCAAGCGCCCTTTTGAAGAGCCGGATTTCAAACTCATCCCTTTCAAGGGAAAAGCAATCCAATTCCTTGATCGGGTTTTCACCGTATAAAAGGGGAGAGATATCCCCGCCGCCGGTGAGCAGGAGACCGTCGATCCGATGGATGTATTCATCTGCCATGGCTGCGTCACCACAAACGGGCAGGAGGATGGGAAGCGCGCCAGCCATAACAATACTTTGAACATAATGCCTGCTGACGATACAATAGGGTTTTTTGGGGCGATCTTCTGGTGACATGGTCAGTCCGATAACCGGTTTCATTGTATCCTTCATAATGTTTCAGATTTGCAGTGCGATGCGGGAAATCACATAAGCCGGGTTGCAAAAAAAACTGCTGCAGATCTTTTTGGGGAATCTGCAGCAGTTGAGGGTACATGTACAGGTTTAGAAGTTCAAGGTATTGGCCAGCTCATCATCTGAGAAGTCCCACGTGGTATCATGGGGCGGGAAACTTTCCTTGAACATCTCAGGCATCTGGTCGTGAACCTTGGTGAATCCGGCCAGGCGGTTGAACTCTTTTTCATCGTTGAGGATCTGTTTGCCCAGGGCAACCACATCATCCGGAGTCAAAGAGAGGCCAAAGCGGGCATTGAGCATTTCACAGATGGTGGGAACACCGTCTGCATCATCCAGGACGGGAAAGGCTACAAAGAGGCAGAGGCCCGCCGCATCCACTGCAGCTGTTGCGATCTGAAGGTTCTGGCTCAGCTCAATATTTCCCTCTTTCTTATGGGGATCAATATTGCCGCCGACCCCTAAAATATTGGCGGTTACGCCATAGCCGGCCGTATGGTCCGCGCCCTGGGGAGTGGTGGCATAGGTGACGCCAACCCCTTTGCAGGAGCGGGGGTCATAGGCCGGAAATGCCTGGCCTTTGACTTCAGGCACACGATCAACCCCTAAGGCGCCACCGGTGAACAGGGCGCCGTTGCCGATGATTTTGCCTTCAGGTGCATACGCACCGACTTTTTCGAGCAGTTCGATGGCAGCCTTGCCATCACCCCATTCGATCATGCCGCCTTCCATGGCAATACCCAGGGTGACGCCGATTTCAATGGTATCCATGCCGTAGTCGTCGCAAAGGCGGTCCAGCATGGCGATATCATCAAGATCCTTGATGGTGGTATGGGCACCCATGGCCCAGATGGTTTCATATTCAAATCCGGTGGTCAGTACCTTTCCGTCTTTATCATTATACACATTGGAGCATTTCATGACACAGCCCGGATGACATCCTTCAGAGGTGATACCGCCTCTTTCGGTGATCACTTCCGCCATCTTTTCACCGCTGATCTCCTTGGCATGTTCAAACCGTCCGGTTCTGAAATTCTTTGTGGGAAATGCACCGGCTTCATTGATCACGTTTACGAGAACGGCAGTTCCGAACGCCGGAAGTCCTTCACCGGATACCGGATGAGACCTGAGCATATTGACCCACTTTTTATTGGCAGCCTTGAAAGCTTCAGGGTCGGCCAGTTCGGATTTGGGTGCGCCTTTGTCATCAATGACGATGGCTTTGATTTTCTTGGCGCCCATCACCGCACCCAGACCGCCTCTGCCGTGGGCACGACCCGGGCGTCCGTTAAGGTCTGCCTGGTTGATACTGGCACCTTTCAGGCACTGTTCACCGGCCTGACCGATACTCAGTACAGCGGTTTTCTGTCCGTATTTATCCCAGAGAGATTCCATGACATCATAGTTGCCCTTTTTCTCAAGATCGCCGGCCGGCAGAATCTCAACGCCATCATTATTGATCACGATGGTGGAGAATTCATTACCCTCGGGCTTGTCTTCCAGAACCAGGGCGGCGATGCCGAGCTTAGCCAGCTTCTGGGCGGCAAATCCACCGGCATTGCTTTCCTTGATACCGTTGGTCAGGGGCGATTTTGCACCGGCAGACAGCCTTCCGGAGTTTGCCGCGGGTGAACCGGTCAGAAGGCCGGGGGCGAAGACCAGTTTGTTGAATTTGCCCAGGGGTTGGCAGGTCGCAGGCACCTCTTTGAGTACCATTTTTGAGGTCAGTGCCCGGCCGCCGAGGCCGGCATATTCTTCAGGTACTTCTTCAAATTTGAATGACTTGTCTTTCGTATTGATACGTAAAATTTTTCCCATTTTTCCTCCTTGGCATTAAGGTGAAGGTTTACGGTTACTTCTTTTTCTTTTTTCCGGTTTTTCTTCCAGTGCGTCGTCTTGTTTGTCTTCTGTCAGGCGGTGCCATCTTGACCAGGGACGGCTCAAACACTGCTACAATATCAACAAGATCTTTCTGATGGTTCATGACCTCTTCTATGCTTTTGTATGCCATAGGTATTTCGTCAAGTCCAGCAGATAATAGGGTGATGCCCCTTTTTTTTAGGACCTGATTCAGGTCATTAAAGGTATAGGTTTTCATGGCTGCATTGCGGCTCATGCGGCGGCCCGCACCATGGGCGGCCGACCACAGGGCATCTTCACAGCCTTTGCCGCGGACCACATATCCAGGATCAGCCATCGAACCGGGAATGATGCCCAAGACCCCTTTTTGAGCCGGTGTCGCGCCCTTCCGGTGGATGATGACCTCCCTGAGCCCGATCTTTTCCTTAAAAGCAAAGTTATGGTGGTTTTCAACCACCTGGAGCGCAGATTCCCCTAGAGCATCGAGGACGGAGGCATGTATGATTTCATGGTTGGCCGCGGAATACCGGCCCATGAGTTCCATGGCCCTGAAGTACTCGATGCCTTCTGCTTTGTCCATATCCAGCCAGGCCAGATGGTTCAATCCTTTCGGCAGTTCCGGATGAAGCCGTTTGGCCAGATTCGAATAATGATCGGCAATGGCTGCCCCCGCCCCACGGCTTCCGGAATGGGTTAAAAAAGCCACATACTCTCCCTGGGTCAGCCCCAGGTCATCTTCAGGCAGATGCAGTTTTCCGAATTCGGCAAAATGGTTGCCCGAACCACTGGTGCCCAATTGTTCCCATGCCTTGTCTTTCAAAGATGAGACCCGGTGACAGAATGACCAGTCCTCGTCCATGACACGATGGGATTTTGGGCGGGAAAAACGCTCGCCTACACCGAATTTTGTTTCGGTCTCCAGGGCGATTTTAAAACGGGTTTTGTGGGCTTCATACCGGCTCCACGGCACATCAAGGATACTCATGCGCATGCGGCAGGCGATATCCACCCCCACGGCATATGGGATCACTGCATTACTAACGGCCAGGACGCCACCGATGGGCAGTCCGTACCCTTTGTGTGCGTCCGGCATGAGTGCACCCTTGACCGAGACGGGAAGGCTCATGGCATCTTCCATCTGGGCAACGGCAGACGGATCCAGATCTTCGCCCCACTGGGCGTATGTCTTTTTTTTATTCATGGGTTGATCAAACAGTTAATCGTGTTTATCCAAGCGGCCTGATTCAGACAGGTCCGCGAGTGCTTCCGGATCTTTGAGGGTAATGGTTTTGCCCTGAACACCGATAATATCCGCATCAGTCATTTTTTTAAGCATCCGGGAAACGGTCTCGGGCGTGGTACCGATCAGGTTGGCCAGCTGGGCTTTAGAGATGGGCAGATCAATCTGGTCAACCGCGTTCAGGGGGGGGGCTGAGCCTTCTGTTTTCTCATGGGCCAGGGTGAGAAAATAAGAGGCCAGGCGGGCAGGGACCTCTTTGAGGCTCAGGTTTTCAATCTGGATGGTGAACTCTCTGAGCCGCATGGAGAGCATCCCCAGCATGTTCATGCCCAGGGCCGGTGTATCTGATATCAGTTTGACAAACTTGTCCCGCGGGATGAAAATGATGGTGGATTTGACCATGGCCAGGGCTGAGGCAGGAAAGTTGTTGCCCTCAAACACCGGGACCTCGCCAAAGGGTTTACCCGGTCCGTAAATATGGAGAATCTGTTCTTTTCCTTCAAAAGACAGCTTGTAAATTTTAACCTTCCCGGTTTCGACAATATAAAATCCATCCCCCGGGTCCCCCTCGTAAAAAATCATCTCGTCCCGGGCAAACTCGAGGCGGCGGGCCAGGGGAATCAGCTTTTCAATATGTTCCTCTTTCAGGTTGGAAAAAAGAGGGATGGTTTTTAGTGTATTAATGATTACAATAAACTCCGATATCCGGTGTTTTTGTGAAGGAGCCCTAAAAAAACCCAAAAAAAATGGTTTTTATTCCCTTTCTTGATTCAGGTCAAGGAATGACTTTCCTTTTTATAATAATTTCACACCATGAAGTAAAGAAATTGTTCCATCACCATAAATAAAGGAGAAACACCATGTTTTGTTTTCAATGTCAAGAAACAGCCAAAAACCAGGGGTGTACAGTAAAGGGCATGTGCGGGAAAGAGGGGACCACGGCCAATCTTCAAGATCTTCTGATCTATAACCTGAAAGGGATTGCCGTGATTGCGAAAAAAGCACAGAACGCCGGAGAAACGGTTTCAAACGAGGTGGGCCGCTTTGTTGCCCAGGGCCTTTTCGTGACCATTACCAATGTGAATTTTAACGACGCGGATGTGACATCCTGGATCGAAAGAGCCATTGCGCTTAAAAAAGAGTTGATGAACCAATACGGAGATGTCATCGACGCCGACCTGGATGAATGCGCCACCTGGTCCGCCGATGCATCTGAATTTGCCGCAAAGGCGGAATCTGTCGGCATCCTTGCCACGGAGAATGAGGATGTGAGATCCTTAAGGGAACTTTTGGTTATCGGCCTCAAAGGTATTGCAGCCTATGCCGACCATGCTGCCGTTCTCGGTGTGGAAAAGGATGAAATTTATGATTTTATGTATGATGCACTGAACTCAACGACCGAAGCCCTGTCCGTAGATGACATGGTGGGCAAGGTGCTCAAGGCCGGTGAAGTGGCTGTGACCACCATGGCGGCGTTGGACCAGGCCAACACCTCAGCCTACGGTAACCCCGAACTGTCCGAGGTCAACATCGGTGTGGGGACCAACCCCGGTATCCTGATTTCAGGGCACGACCTCAAGGATATGGAAGAGCTGCTCGAACAGACCAAGGGTAAAGGTGTGGACGTCTATACCCACGGTGAAATGCTGCCCGCCAACTACTATCCTGCATTTAAAAAATATGAACACCTCAAAGGGAACTACGGCAGCTCCTGGTGGCACCAGAACGAGGAGTTTGAATCCTTCAACGGCCCCATTCTCATGACCACCAACTGTATTGTTCCGCTTAAGAAAAAGAGCACCTATTTGAACCGCCTGTACACCACCGGTGTGGTGTCTTATCCCGGTGCCGTGCACATTGCCGAAAGGGCGAACGGATCTGCAAAGGATTTTTCTTCGATTATCGAGCAGGCCAAGGGGTGTGCCGCACCCACAGAGATCGAAACCGGCAAAATCGTCGGCGGCTTTGCCCACGACCAGGTGCTGGCTCTGGCCGACAAGGTGGTGGATGCGGTCAAGGCCGGCGCCATCAAACGTTTTGTGGTCATGGCCGGATGTGACGGCCGCCAGAAAGACCGAAGCTATTTTACCGAAGTGGCTGAAAAGCTGCCCCAGGATGCCGTCATCCTGACTGCCGGATGCGCCAAATACCGTTACAACAAACTGGATCTGGGCGATATCGGCGGAATTCCCAGGGTCCTGGATGCCGGTCAGTGCAACGACTGCTACTCCCTGGCCGTGATCGCCCTGAAATTAAAAGAGGTGTTCGAGCTTGACGACATCAATGACCTGCCGTTGTCCTTTGATATCGGATGGTATGAGCAGAAAGCCTGTGCCGTTTTGCTGGCACTGCTGCATCTGGGTGTGAAAGGCATCCGCCTTGGACCCTCACTGCCGGCATTTGTGTCACCCGCAGTATTGAACGTGCTGGTTGAAAACTTTGATATCAAACCCATAACCGATCCGGATACGGATGTGGCTGCCATTATGGCAGGAAACTAAAGCAGAACTCTGTCCGCAGGTGCATGGATGAATGCGCCTGCGGACAGGTAGAATCGTATAGGAGGTGCCCATGAAATGCCCTGGACAAGATACCCAATACTGGACCGAATCGGCCATATTTGAAACCGAATGCCCTGAGTGCGGACATCCCATGGAATTTTTCAAGGATGACGCCACCCGGCGGTGCGGCAACTGCCAAAAAAAGATCGTCAATCCCAAAATGGATTTCGGGTGCGCCTCCTATTGTCAATTTGCCGAACAATGCCTGGGCACACTGCCCGAAGAGTTTATTGCAAAACACGATGATCTCTTGAAAGACCGGGTGGCTGTGGAGATGAAACGGTATTTCGGTATGGATTTCAAGCGCATCGGCCATGCATCCAAAGTGGCCAGATTTGCAGAGAAAATCGGAAAAGCGGAAAAGGCGAACCTGTCAGTGGTGCTGTGCGCCGCCTATCTTCATGATATCGGGATTAAAAATGCGGAAGACAAATATAACTCTTCCGCTCCTGAGTATCAGGAGATAGAGGGACCGGCCGTGGCCAGAGAGATCCTGGAACGCCTTGGTGCCAATGAGGAGATGATCAGTGAAGTCTGTGATATCGTCGGGCACCATCATCATCCCCGGGACGAGGAAACCCTGAATTTCAAGTGCCTGTATGATGCAGACATGATCACCAATATGGAAGACTGCAACGGCAAAAAATCGCTTGACCCTGAAGTGTTTAAAAATAAGCTGGACCGGATCTTGATGACCGGCAGCGGAAAAGAACTGGCCAGACAGGTATTAATGGACGACTGATCGGTTCAGATATCGGCAAGGAGGAATCAACATGAAAGTGACCAGAAAAATAATTGAAATCGATGAAGAGAAGTGTGATGGGTGCGGAAATTGTGTCCCGGCCTGTGCAGAAGGTGCCATCCAGATCATTGACGGAATCGCCAAAGTGATTGCAGATAAATACTGTGACGGGCTCGGTGCCTGTCTCGGGGACTGCCCCCAGGGTGCACTGACCCTGATTGAACGGGAAGCAGACGAGTTTGATGAAGACGCGGTTGAGGAACTGCTCAAACAGCAGAAAGCCGAAGCCGAGGCCGTACAGGCACCCAAAACCGGCGGTTGTCCCTCTGCGGCTGTCAAGACATTTGAAAATGTGGGGTGCGGGTGTGAATCCGGCAACCATACCCATCTTAAGCCTTTTGCAACAGCCAAAGGGCCTGCTGCCGGCCCTGGACCCGGATCCGCACTGGGGCACTGGCCGGTACAGATTAAATTGGTGCCTGCGGGTGCGCCGTTTTTAAAGGGTGCCGATCTGCTGGTTGCGGCCGACTGCGTGCCCGTGGCCTATTCCTCCTTCCACCAGGACTTTTTAAAGGGCAGGGCCGTGATGATCGGCTGCCCCAAGTTTGATGATGCCGAGGCCTATGTCGATAAATTCACGGATGTGTTCAATGAATCCGGGATCAAGAGCCTGACCGTTGTGGTCATGGAAGTGCCCTGCTGTTCGGGCCTTCCCGTGATTGTTCAAAAGGCGTTGGAAAGATCCGGGAAAAATATCCCGGTCAAGACCGTGGTCGTGAGTGCCAGGGGTGAACTCCTTGGAGAGCAGACGCTTGGTTAACTGGCACCCTGACGCTGATCAGGCCATGGCCCGGGTCCCCTTTTTCATCCGGAAAAAGGTAAGAAAGCGGCTGGAAGACTATGTCAGGGAAGAGAATCGCTCAACCGTGACCCTTTGGGACGTCAGCACCCTGAAAAAAAAGTTTTTGTCCAAAGGGGGCATGGCATCTGAGATCAAAGGCTACTCTGTAACCGCCTGCTTTGGACAGGATAAATGCCCGAACCAGGCGTTTGATACGGGTGACCTGGCCCGGGATATCGAAAAATTACTCCAGAAAGCGGATATTCTGGGTTTTTTAAAATCCAATGTTACAGGAGACCTCAAGTTCCACCACGAGTTCAGGGTCACCCTTTCCGACTGCCCCAATGCATGCTCAAGGCCCCAGATCTCCGATATCGGGATCATCGGGGCCAGAGAACCCATGATAACGGACATGGCATGCAGCCAGTGTATGGCGTGCGTATCCTGCTGCGATGAGTCTGCGGTTGCGCTGGAGAGTGATGCACCTGTGATCGATCTCAATGCCTGCGTTCTGTGCGGTAAATGCATTGAGATGTGCCCCACAGGAACCCTTGTGGAAAAGGAGAGGGGATTCAGGGTGCTTGCGGGCGGCCG
>QZLA01000379.1 GCA_004796375.1 Desulfobacteraceae bacterium | reverse complement strand
TAGTGGCTGTCCAGGCCCGGCTTATTACCAAACAGCGTGAGGCCCAGAATACCGGAAGCGCCGTGTACAACCGCTGATTTCAGGTCGCTGGAATCGGCCTGCCCCACGAGTGTTTGAATGGAAAACGCCTCCTGAGCACCTGGCTGAAGCGACACACTGGCAGTTGTGCCCTCATTGAATTCAACGTCCAGATCAACGCGCCTGTCATTGGTATTGACAATCCCGATTCCCGTCCACCAGTTGTCAGAGGTGGTGAGATGAGGAATGTACACCGTTTCCGAACCCTGTTCTGTGGCAGCCGGTACAGATGCCCGAATGTGGTTTTCGACATAGAATCGTGTGTACCCGGTAACTTGTTCTGTATCGGATTCAAATACGATGTATGCGATGTTCTCTGAACCGATAAAGATCTCTCCCACTGTCAGCTGTACGCGCCCATTGCCCGGTAGCGTGACCGCTTCCAAGGCTGAATGGACCTCCCCTGAGTCATTATACGCAGTGAATACACCGGTAACCGGTTCCGGGCCGGTGTTGCACAGCCCGATCTGGGTCTCCCAACTGGAATTGGATGCCACATGAGGAAAATATAGATTCTGTGAAAACACGTCACCGGTACCGAAAACCCACATCACGACCCAAAGCAGTCCCTGCCATTTCAGCATTGCCTTTAATTTCTTATTTTCCATTGATCCTCTCCTTTACATCTGCTCGCTATCAGTATTTTCGGCATTGAATCCGGAACGATTGCCAGGGCCATTCGGATGATGCCGGGGAGGATCCAGGCGGCGAAGCACTTGAGGGTCAAATCCTGCTGACTCGATCACCTGTGCCATTCCCGGTCCAGGACGGATTCCCGAATCCCTGAACGACCTGTGAATCGATTTTGCATCATCCGCAGTAAGACCCGACGGGTCGTACTCTGACAGTATTTCTAATATGACCTGCTGTTGCGCCTCAGTCAGAGCCCCGCTTTGGGGCGGATGACCCTGACGGCCCCCCTGGCCCGAAGAAAGGTTTGGATCCGTGATTTCATAGGATTTAACCGTGTTCTCCTGGGCAATACATGATGAAATAAAACCCGGACCTGAGGCGCTGGCCCACCCTGTCAGGAATACCCCGATAACAATGTAACGGATCAGCCGCTCCTGGGTGATGATATGGTCCTTGAATGTTTTAACCGATGTGTTCATTGTGATACCTCCTTTTTAAATTGTAATGATCCTGACAAAAACACTGAACCCATCATAGGAAATGAATGTGTTGAAAATATGGATAAAAATGGTGGATACCGGTCATTTTTTGTGGATTTCTCAAACCCTCACCGACCGGGAAAGCAATTGTGGAGAAAATGTGGGGATACCCTGGTTTTATAACGGAGATGATTGAAAAGATCCAATGGATACGATAGGGTCTTGTCCATGACCAACCATCTAAAAAGTACGGGAGATGGATTGAAACCGTCATTATCCATTAAAATTTTCCTTTTTTTCCTGACTTCGGCACTGATTATTGTGGTGCTTCTGGTGGGCACCATCCAGTATTTTGCGTATAAAAACTTTTCCCAGTACCTGTTGAAAACAGAACTGGAAAGAATGCAGCCCCTGCTCACCTCCCTTTCAGAATACTTTGAAACCCACGGATCCTGGGAAAATTTATCCCTGGACAGACGGTCCTGGCACCAGATGATGATGTCAAACCTGTCCCTGTCCGGCGGTTCATACCGGAAGCCAGGGCCTCCGGCTCACCGGCAGCCCCTGCCCCGGCAACCCCGTTTTTCTGATGCCCCCGGGCACCCCCCGTTATCAGGACTGGCAAACCCAAGACCGATCCATCAGCGCATGGCCTTGTATGACGAACAGCGATCATATGTCATTGGAAAACCAGATATGGCAGACGATTCGTTCTTTGAGCCGATCCGCTTGGATAAACGGATCGTAGGCTTTCTGGCCATTGAACCTGAAACCAAACGGCGTCACCCCCTGGATGCCAGCTATCTGAAGGAGCAGACCCGGGGGTTTTACCTGGCTGCAATCTTTATCCTCATCCTGGCGGTATTCATGTCCCTGCTGCTGTCCAGGCAGGTGATCAACCCGATCAAGCTTTTGGCAGGCGCCACCAAAAACCTGGCCGACCTGGATTTTGACGCCAGGATTCCGGTGACATCCACGGATGAGCTTGGCCAGCTGGCCAAGGCGTTCAATCATATGGCCGACAAATTAAAGGAATATGAAAGCTTACGAAAACAGTGGCTGGCAGACATCTCCCATGAATTGCGGACGCCGCTGGCCATATTAACCGGTGAGATCGAGGCCATGGAAGATGGTATCCGGGAAATCACCCCCCAGGGTATCGCCTCACTGGCTTCAGAAGTCAAACAACTCAATCACCTGGTTGATGATCTCCATACCCTTTCCATGGCGGATTCGGACAGTCTCCAGTTGAATATGACCCCCGTGGATCCGGTTTCAATCATCTCCAAGGCGCTTTCCACGGTCGAGGACAGCCTTGTCAGAAAGGGCATTTCAGTTGAATTTGATCCAACGCACAGTGCCCATGGACACATCAATGCCGATCAAAAAAGGATATTGCAGGTGGTATTCAATTTACTGGAGAACACCAAGCGGTATACCTACCCACCCGGAGCTTTGAAAATAGGGCTTCAGCAACACGCCCAGGCCTGTATCATATCGTTTGAGGATTCGTCCCCTGGTGTGCCCCAGTGGGCCCTGAAAAAAATATTTGACCGGCTGTTTCGCCTGGACAAAGCCAGGAGCCGTTCCATGGGTGGCAGCGGGCTGGGACTGGGCATCTGCAGGACCATTGTCGAGCGGCATGGCGGAACCATTCAGGCAATGCCCTCTTCCCTTGGCGGTCTTAAGATTGAAATTCGCCTGCCCGTGTTACAAAAAGAAAAGGAGGGCTTGAATGGCATCTCACATCCTGATCGTTGAAGATGAATATAAAATTGCGTCTCTTCTCAAAGATTACATGGACAATGAAGGATTTGAGTCCCGGATTATCGACAATGGCCTTGAGGTCATACCCTGGCTGCAAAACCATCATACCGACCTGATACTGCTGGACCTGATGCTGCCCGGAAAAAACGGGACCGAGATCTGCAAAGAGATCCGCCGGTTTTCACAAATCCCCATTATCATGGTGACGGCCCGCGTTGAGGAAATTGACCGGATTATCGGCCTTGAGATCGGTGCGGATGACTATATCTGCAAACCATTCAGCCCGCGGGAGGTGGTGGCGCGTGTAAAGGCTGTCTTACGCAGGTTCTCCCAGGCGCAACTGCCCCAAACCGGTTCAGACGCCCTGATTCAAATTGATCCCGAATCGAGGGAGGTCACTGTTTCAGGACATGAATTAAAACTGACGCCCAGTGAGTTTGATATTCTGAAAACACTTCATTCAAGGCCGGGAAAGGTATATTCACGCTCTCTTCTGGTCACAGAGACCCAGGGATATGATTTTGAAGGATATGACCGGACCATCGACTCTCATATTAAAAACCTGAGAAAAAAAATTGCCGTCCACCTGCCGGGCCAGGATATCATCGTATCGGTTTACGGGGTGGGATATAAACTGGTTCTCCCGGATGTCTCCTGATCGGGTTGACCCTTTTCTATTCCATTTTCAAGGATTCACAGCGGTTCCGCCCGTTTTCTTTTGCTCTGTACAGGGCATTGTCCGCTGTAATGATCAACTGGTCCAGCGCCCGTTCAGGGGTCGGGATCACGGCACTGACACCGACACTGATGGTGACCTGGTTGTAGCGGGGAGATTTCTGGTGGGTAATGGAAAGGGCCTGCACATTCTCCCGGATCCGTTCAGCCACCTTTAGGGCACCCTCCATATCGGTATCCGGCAGAACTGCAATAAACTCCTCTCCGCCGTATCTTCCCACACGATCCACGTCCCGGTGGAGGGACGCTGAAAGCTCATTCGCAACCTGGCGGAGGGTTTCATCACCGGCCAGATGACCGTAGCAATCGTTATAGGCCTTGAAATAATCAATATCCATGAGGATGACGGCAACCGGATCTGCATTCCGGATACCCCGCTTCCATTCCGTGTCCATGAGTTCATCAAACCGTCTCCGGTTGATGAGGCCCGTCAGGCTGTCCCGGGTGGACAGGAACCGCAGCTGTTCATTTTTCAACTCCAACTGGTGCCTGGCCTCCTCGAGTTCTGCAAGTCTGGCATCCAGTTCCCGGGTTTTAAGTTCAAGCTGTTGTCTCTGACGATACAGTTCAAGGAAAACCCCTACCTTGCTCTTGAGAACGACCGGTTCAAATGGTTTTAAGATATAATCCACTCCACCGGCATCATACCCTTTAAAGATATGGTGGCTCTCTTTCTGGGCGGCGGTCAGAAAAATGATGGGAATATTCTTGGTCTTTGAATTGTTCCTTAAGTACTCAGCAGTCTCATATCCGTCCATATCCGGCATTTGGACATCCAGCAGGATCAGGGCAAATTCATGATCAAACGTTTTTTCAAGGGCTTCGTGCCCGGAGTTGGCCCGGATGATTTCCAGCTCCGGACTTTCTAACACCTGCTCAAGTGTCAACAGGTTCTCGGGTCGATCATCAACAATGAGTATTGTTGCCTTGATCATGCAATATTCTCCATGATTATCTGATTAATCGTCACGCCGATGTCATCCAGTGGCAAAATCATATCTGCCTGGGTCGCCTGGATGGCGGCATTTGGCATGGTATCTGCCTGGGCTGTCTCAGGAGACTGGACAATCACCATCCCGCCGTTCCGTTTTATCCGAAAAACGCCTTTTGCCCCATCCTCGTTGGCGCCGGTAAGGATAACCCCGATCAGGTGCTTTTGATACACATCAGCAGCAGCTTCAAACAGCACATCAATGGATGGCCTCGAATAATTCACCCGCTGGTCTACGGACAATACCAGGAAACGGTTTTCATCCACCATCAGATGATAATTGGCCGGTGCCGTATACACGGTTCCGGGTGCGGCCTCCTGTTTATCCTCAGCCTCTGTGACCCGGATTGGGCTTAAGAATCCAGATGCCGGGGCAGGAAGTCATCAGAGTCCGGACTCAGGTGCTGAACAATCATTACCGGAACCGGTAAATCCTGATCCAGTTTCGGAATAATTGCACTCAGCGCTGCCAGCCCGCCTGCAGATACCCCCATGACCACCGCATCATAATTCATCGGTTCAGGGTCTCCGCTTCTTGCGGTATATCCGCTCCTTGGCGGCCACCAGTTCAAAATCATCAACCACTTCTGTGAACTTGATATTCTCCTTGCTGCCAAGGCACAAAAATCCTCCTGGGCAAAGGCTCTCATAAAACAGACGGAGCACTTTGTTCTGGAGCTCCCTATCAAAATATATCAGCACATTCCGGCAGAATATCACATTCATCTCACCAAACACCCCATCTGTGACCAGATTATGCGAAGAAAACAACACCCGCTCACGAAGTGACTGTTTAATCACCACATTATCATAGTCGGCCGTATAATAGTCGGAAAAGGACACCTTCCCCCCGGCTTTCTGGTAATTGGTGGTATACTCCCGTATGGCGTCTATGGGATAGATACCCTGTTTGGCCTTTTGAAGGATGAGTTCATTAAAATCGGTAGCATACACCTGTGCACGGTCCTTCATGCCCTCTTCGGCAAGCAGGATGCTCATGGAATACACCTCCTGTCCGGCAGAGCAGCCGGCATGCCAGACCTTGATAAACGGGTAGGTCATGAGGTGGGGGATCACCTCCTTGCGTATGGCGCGGTAAAACCAGGGGTCCCGGAACATCTCCGTCACATTGATCGACAGATCCAGCAGAAGCTCATTAAAAAAATCCTCATCGTAGATAGCGGCATGGATCATCTCGGAATAGTTTTCCATTCCGGCCATGTTCAGGCGATGTTCAAGCCGGCGACGGGTATGCGCTTTTGAGTAGCTCCTGAAATCATACCCGTACTTCTGGTAAATGGCCTCCAGCAGCAGAGCCATTTCCAGGCGTTCATTCTCGATTGTGGATTCACGGGCCATCATGAGTAAAGCCATACCCTCAACATCGAGATCAATTTATCGGTATTGACCGGTTTGGCCAGGTAATCATTGGCTCCGGCTTCAATGCATTTTGCCCGATCTCCTTTCATGGCTTTGGCCGTCAGCGCAATAATGGGAAGGGCTCTGTGCTTGATATCCTTCCGGATCTGGGCCATGGCTTCGTAGCCATCCATCTTGGGCATCATGATATCCATGAGGATCAGGTCAATGTCACCATGCTCCTTCAGCTTTGCAAGGCTCTCCAGTCCGTCCCTGGCAACGATCACCTGGATTCCTTTCTCCTCCAGAACGCTGGACAGGGCAAACACATTGCGCATATCATCATCCACCAGTAAAACGGTTTTATCCCGCAAAACAGTCTCTTTATCGTGAACCATTTTCAGCATGCGCTGTTGCTCTTTGGGCAGATTCGCCTCCACCCGGTGAAGGAACAGGGCCGATTCATCCAGCAGGCGTTCCGGCGACTTGGCACCTTTGACTATGATACTCTCGGTATACCGCTGCAGCTCCTTTTCCTCATCCTGGGTCAGATCCCGGCCCGTGTACACGATAATAGGAAGCTTTGACAAATCCTGCTTCTCCCGGATCTTTTCGAGCAGCTCAAATCCGGTCATATCTTCGAGGCCCAGGTCCAGTATCATGCAGTCAAACGGCTCATTGGCCAGCATCTGCAGCGCTTCGGTACCGGTAGCCACTGTACTGGTTTCCACATCGCCGTTACCGATCAGTTTCTGAATGCTCTCCCGCTGAATGCTGTCATCCTCAACCACCAACAGCTTTTTGACCGGTTTCGAAATCAGGTTCTCGATCTTGCCGAATGCCTCCTCAATTTTATCCATACTCACCGGTTTGGTTAAAAACCCGATGGCACCCATCCGCATGGCGTCCAGGGAACTGTCAGCCGCAGACATAAAATGGACGGGAATATGACGCAGGTCTACATTTTCCTTCAGTCTCTCCATGACGGTCCACCCGTCAATCCCGGGCAGGCCGATATCCAGGATCACGGCACTGGGACGGTAATAGTCGGCAAAATGAAGCCCGGTTTCACCATCCTCGGCCACCAGGCATTTAAATCCCCTTTCCCTGGCAAAATCCCGCATGATCTTTGAAAAATTCATATCATCTTCTATGATCAGCAGGGATTTTTCGCCTTTCTTGATTGTTTTCCGGTCATCATCAACCCGTGAGGCCTTGGATATCACCTCCTCTGTTTTCTTTGCGGCTTTGACCTCCGGGTAGGTGATATCCGGCTCGGGGCCCAATTCCTCTTTGGACGGCGGATCAGGTTCTGATAGGTCGACATCGGCTTCTTTCACAGGCATGTCAAGCGGCACCGGGATGACCGGGTCATCCTGGCCCGGTGCATGTGCCTGACTTTGGGGAAGGACAACCGTAAAGGTGCTCCCCTTGCCCTCTGTGCTTTCAAGGAGAATGTTGCCGCCCAGCAGTTTGGCCAGTTCCCTGGAGATGGACAGCCCCAGACCGGTACCACCGTATTTCCTGCTGGTACTGCCGTCTGCCTGCTGAAATGCCAGGAATATGGCTTCAAGCTGGTCCTTGGGGATACCAATGCCTTCATCGATCACGGCAAATGCGATGGCGTGCTCAGGATCAAGCCGGCAGGCCCGGGCTTCAGAATCCTTGGGTCGTTTGATATGGAATGTAACGGCCCCCTTTTCAGTGAACTTGAATGCATTGGTCAGCAGATTTCTTAAAATCTGCTGAAGCCGGTGGGAATCGGTTTCAATGCTGTCCGGTAATGCCGCTTCCTGGCGTATTTTGAATTCAACCCCTTTCTGGGCGGCCACATCTTTGAAAACCCGTGTCAGATCTGATTTCATCACCTCTAAAAGCATGGTTTCAAAATTCACCTCGATCTTACCGGCCTCAATTTTAGACAGATCCAGTATCTCGTTGATCAGGTTCAGCAGATCTGTTCCCGAGGAATGGATGGCACTTGCAGATTCAATCTGGCGGTCGGTCAGGTTGCCGTCACGGTTGCCGGCAAACAGCTGGGACAGGATCAGTATGGAATTCAAAGGTGTCCTGAGTTCATGGGACATGTTGGCCAGAAACTCGGACTTGTACTTGCTGGCCAGCTCCAGATCGTGTGCTTTCTTTCGAATCTGCTCACGGGCTTCAACCAGGTCCCTATTCTGGGCCTCCATACCCTTTTTCTGTTCTTCAAGTGTCTTGGCCTGTTCTTCCAACTCTTCATTGGTCACCCGCAGTTCTTCCTGCTGGGCCTGGAGTTCGGCCTGGGACTCTTGAAGTGCCTTTGTCTGCTCCTCTAACTCTTCATTGGTCACCCGCAGTTCTTCCTGCTGGGCCTGGAGTTCGGCTTCAGATGCTTTAAGGGCACGGGCCTGCTCTTCGAGTTCCTCATTGGTCACCCGAAGCTCCTCCTGCTGCTGCTGCCCTTTCTCATAAAGTTCCTGTATGGTTTTACGCGATTTTGCCGCATTGAAAAGAATGGCCGCATTGTCCGTGTTTTGCTCGACAAACCTGCGTTCCAGCTCATTGAACTCGTTCATGGATCCGATCAGGAACGCCCCGAGCAGGCTGCCTTCAAAACTCAGCGGTGCAATCATGAAATGCTGAGGGATCACTTCCCCCACACCATAGTTCAGCGCCGGTGCGTCATCATCCACATTGGAAAAATAGAGGATTTCATCCTCCTGGGCTGCCTGCCCCACCATTCCCTCACCGAGCTTAATCCGGTTATAGTTTCCCTGCCGGTTGGTGAATGCGTAGCTGGCCTTGAGTACGAGAAAATCGTTTTCATATAAATAAACCGCCCCGAGCTGAGCATCCAGATGTTTGACCAGATAGGTGATAAAATCCCTGGCCAGGCCGTCGATATCGTGCTCACCGCGCATGACGTCGTCCAGCCCCTCCTTACCGGTTTTCATCCAATCCATTTCCCGAAGGTTCTTTGCCATTTGCTTGAGCGCATCGGCAAGATATCCCAGTTCATCCTTCTGGTCGATTTCTAATACCGCTGCCAGGTGCCCTTCGGAAATCTCCCTGGCAAACCGGACATCCTCCAGGATCGGGTGGGTAAACCCCCGGGAGATCAACAGCGCCATCAGTCCGATCAGTATAACCAGAACACCGGCAGTAAACAGGGTGCGAATGGCAATCACCCGGACCGGTTCAGTCACTTCGTATTGATCAATTTTGGAGATCAGGAACCATTCCAGCCCGGGCAGGTCCAACCCGTTAAAGGCCACAAGAATGTTATTGCCCGCACTGTCCTGGTATGTACCGTACCCTCCATCCAGCCCGGCATTTGAAGCGTCAATCCAGTAATCCAGGGTAGTGTCCAGGGTGAACCCCACCACATAATCACCCTCCCCCATGGTCTGCAGATTACTCCTGAGTTCATAGGTGTCAAATTTTGAATCGTGCTGCAGCAGATAGGATTCACCGGTGTTTCCCATGCCTTTTCGGGAATCTACGATCCGGGTGATCTGTTCCGGGGTCAGTTTAAGGACCACCATCCCGATGAGCACTCCTCCCCTATCTTTGACCGGGTGCCCGACAAAAAGACTTTCCTGGTCCTGTGACGGTGCATAGGGTTCGAAATCAACAACAGCCAGTTTTCGGGTATGCTTGATTTTATTCCACACATGGGCCAGCCCGGTGTCCATATAGATCCCTGCGGACAGGTTCTCACCGAACTCTTTTCCCTGCTTGACCGAGTACATGACATGGCCGTGCGCCTCACACAGGATATACAGGTCATCAAACCCATAGGCCTGCACGAATTCTGAAAACATACTCGAATACTTGTCTACAACCCGCTTATAGGCCTCTGTATCGGTCCTGAAAATCCCAAATGCCGAGCTTTTATTAACCGTATTGTATTGGTTGAGTTCCGAGGTGATATTGATCACGTTCTGGCTGCCGGCCAGCACCTTGATATCGTCAAACCGTTCCTGGAAAAGGTCTCTCACCTGATTTTTCCGGATATCCTGGACCGTCAGCAGTTGATTGAATGACTTTTCCAGCAGTGCATCCCTGGCCAGCTTATAACTGAGAGAACCGACAATAGCCAGCGGCAGGATCCCGGTTACCAGAAACAGCAATAACAGTTTGGGCCGAATGCGAATATCTTTCCATTTCAGCATGATGATGAGTTTTCCTTTCACAAGGGATATTTGAATTCATGCCGGAGCATTTCAATAGAAATCAGCGTCATATTAAGATAAACAGGCGTTTTTTGTCAAGCTGAACCCCCAAAACGCCTCATATGATTCTGACAAAATTGCTGTCTGATATTAACCGCTCATCTCCTGATTCCCAAAAAGCTTTTGATATTCTCTTTTAGTTGAGATAATATGCGCTCCGTTTTTTAGGATTTAAATGATACGCCCGATACCGATTGAACCTGTTTGAAACCTTATTTTGGAGTGACTCATGCCGCTGATCCAATGGAATGCCAGTTTTAATATTCATATCGACATGATTGATAAACAGCACCACCTGCTCGTGAAACTGATCAATGAACTCTACGACGCCCTGATCGATGGAAAGGACAGGGAAGTTTTGGGGAAAAAGATCGACCAGCTGGGAATTTATGCCACCATGCATTTTGCAAGGGAGGAGCACTATTTTGATATCCTGGGGTATCCCCTGGCTGAACCGCATAAAAAGGAACACACGGCGTTTGAAAAACAGATCCTGCAGTTTGAAAAAGACTTCAGCAGCGGTAAAAAGGACCTGACCATGGATATCATGAGATTTTTAAGTACCTGGCTGGTTAAACATATCAAGGGCAGTGACAAAAAATATGGCCCCTTTTTACGGGAGCGCGGCGTGGCCTGACATCAGCCTCAGCAGATCCTTTAAGCTTACTTCTGCTCATAATCCTGGTAGGATTTTTCTTCCACCAGGTTTGAGCCGACCCCGATATTGATCTCTTTTTTCACTCGTGCACGGCGATCATTGGTAAAATAAACCGACCGGGCCAGCTCAATGAATTCATGATCAAATGCAGCCTTGGACTCTTTCAGGCGGATGTCATCCTCGATGACCCACAGCTTCTCATTGATCGATTTGAGTTCGGCTCGCTTTTCCCGGACCATTTCTGCTCCGGCATAGCTGGATTGGGCCCAAACCGTCTCAAGCAGATCCAGCTCGGTTTTGACATTGGAGAGTTTTTCAGGATCGTCCATCCGCTCCATTTTAATCTCAAGGATCGTGATTTTATCGATCAGTTCACCCGGTGAAATCGGTACATTGATTTGGGACATGTATGTTTACTCCTTTAGTTTTTTCATTAGTGCATCCAATTTTCCGGTCACTTGTGATATCTCGACCAGGTTCATCACCCCCTGTTTTTCAATCTTGGTGCCCCACCTGATCTGATCCGACGGTTTGCCCAGATATTTTCTCGATGCCTGGTCATACTGGTTCACGCACCACTCAAGACTTTTGTAAGGGCCTGAACGCAACGGGTTGGACGCGGCATGAAGCCCGATCACCGGTGTGTCCGTTATGGCAGCCATGTGCATGGGGCCTGAATCCGGCGTCACCAGGACCGTTGCCCGGGCAAGCAGCTCCAGGAACTCTACAAATGTGTCCTGACCCACCAGATTCACCGGCTTTGAGTGCGTGCATGCACGGATGATCTCCTGAGCCATCTGCTTTTCTGTCGGAGAAGGGCCGCCGCAGATGATCACCTGCATGCCGTAATGTTCAACCGCATAATCCGCTACAGCAGCATATCCGTTTACATGCCAGTTACGGCGCTCATGGCTTGAGCAGGGACTGATGATCATGACGGGCTGCTCTGGTTCGATGTGGTTCAAGGCCAGCTGTTCCGCACCCAAAACTTTTGGCAGGTCCCAACGGTATCTCTTTTCATGGATGCCCAGTGTTTCAATAAAACTCAAGAAACTGTCCGCCACATGTTGGGCCGGTGTGGGTGCAATCTGTTCAGTTATGAACAGGCCATGGAAATCTTTTGCCCGGAGCCGGTCATAGCCGATTTTCCGGTCGGCCCGGATGATCCAGCCCAAAAGGTTGGCCCGGAGGGCGACCTGCATCAGCAGCAGGGCATCAAATCGTCTGCCTTTCAGTGCCTGCCATATGTCCAGATACGCTTTCAACCCCTTGGTTTTATCAAATATAATAAATTCAACATCAGGCAGGTGACCCAGCAGCCTGTACTCCACCTTTCCGATGACCCAGGTAATCTGAATACCCGGTACTTCGGCTTTCAATGTATGGATCACCGGCAGCATATGGGTGACATCCCCCAGTGCAGATAACCTGACAATACAAATGGAATGTAATGCTGCAGACGCCATTCTATAAGCGGTCAATCATTCAGTTATTGTT
>QZLA01000337.1 GCA_004796375.1 Desulfobacteraceae bacterium | reverse complement strand
TCACCGCCCTGGCACCGGGCAGAACAGCAGATATCTCAAAAGTGGCGGTCAAGGCATTGATCGCAGCCACCCTGGCATGCCTGCTCACGGCCTGCATTGCCGGGACATTTTACAATGACACCAGTATATTGCTGGGATAGGATCGAATCGGAACTGATATGGATATCTTCCTTCAGGTATGGGGCGGCGGATGTTACCTCTTCAATAAAATTCTGTTTGCTTTGGCCGAAGGAAGAGCGCCAAAAACCAAAAGGCAGTTTAAGCTGGTAGGGTGGGTGGTGTATATTGTTGGCGTGCCTGCCTGGGTGATCATTCTTGTCAGCAAACACGACTGGATTGCCGCCTCCATCGAAGCCGGCGGTGTCCCATCCATGCTGTTCGGACTTTACACGGTGTATCAGGACAAGGATACACCAAATAGGACATTTGACCGGATTGCATCCCTTTTCACATACGGGTTTATACTCATGGGTGTGGGGTACAGTGTTCATGACTACGGCGGCATCACCTCTTTATCCCAGACGTTGGAAATCGGGGTGATGATCGGTTTTTTAATGGGCAGTTACCTGCTGGCCAAAAACAATTCCAAGGGCTGGCTGCTGTTTATGCTTATGAATACAAGCATGGCCGCGTTGATGTTTATTCAGCATAAGCCGTTGTTATCGGTCCAGCAGTTGATTTCATTATGTTTTGTCACCTATGGGTTCATCATGGCATTGAGGTCAACACCGGTCCGGGAAAACAACAACGATACTGGAATGCTTTAAAGTATAATTTTCTCCGGGAGCAGAGCATGGGCTTTTCAACGTTTTTTTCTAACCAGGCAAAAAGACCCTCAGGGTTTTTTGGCCGTTTTGTGATGTCGGCCATATTTGATATCGGAAACGCCTTTTTAAATGATATGGCTATAGAAGCGCTTTCCATTAAATCCCGGGACCATATACTTGATATGGGGTGCGGCAATGGGACATTTGTTAAAAAGGTTGCCGCGCACATCACGGATGGGTGCATCGAGGGCGTCGATTTTTCAAGAACAATGATTTCCCAGGCACGCAGGCGGAATAAAAAGTACATTGACAGGGGAGTGGTAAAAATAACAGAGGGAGATTTTAACACGATCGGGTATCCCGATAATTATTTTGATAAAGTGTACACGGTAAATACGATTTACTTCTGGATGAATCCGGAGGAGACGGCAGCTAAAATCGCTGCCATTATCAAACCCGGCGGTGTTTTTGTGGCGGCATTTGAGGATATTCGCCAACTTGAACAACGAAATCTGAGCCCGGATGTGTTCCGGCTATACACGGCTGACGAGGTTGCGACCCTGCTGGTCGGATCAGGCTTTATCAATTCAAAGGTCATATCCAAAACCAAGGGGGACCGGGTGTTTCATTGCGTGGTCGCAGTGAAATAAAAAACATCCGTTTGGGTATGGACCCATCGCACCACTATATGGTTTGCGGCACAAGAAACGGGTCCGTTACTCAGTTTGAGTAAACAGGCAAAGGAGACACAGCATATGAGCAAAACTGAATCATCGGGTCAAGGCACCCACGAACACAAACGCAAATTTACCGAGGGACTTTTGGACAATGACCGGATTCTTGATTCATTGAATATCCAAGCAGGTCAGGTGATCATTGATGCCGGGTGCGGCAACGGTTACATGTCCAAGCTGTTTTCAAAGCGGGTTGCTGGATCTGGAAAAGTCATTGCGCTTGATCCGGATGCGTATGTCATAGATATCCTTAAAGATGAATGCCGGAACACGAATATCACGGCCCTTAAAGCGGATATCACTCAGCCGACAGAGCTTGAAGCCTCATCCTTGGATATCATATACCTGTCAACGGTCTTCCATGGATTCTCAAAAGACCAGATCCAGAGCTTTGTCAAGGAGGTAGACCGCCTGTTGAAACCCGGGGGTACCCTGGCTATAGTTGAACTTGAAAAAAGGGAGACACCGATCGGTCCGCCATTAAATATCAGGTATTCCCCTGCAGAACTCAAGAACGCCATACCGTTTCCCCCGGGTGATACCATCCAGGCAGGCGAGTTTTTTTATATGCAGCTGTTTGAATATCAACAGACGTCAGATC
>QZLA01000169.1 GCA_004796375.1 Desulfobacteraceae bacterium | reverse complement strand
TGTATGACAATCCCTATGTCCGATCCATGTTCAAATCCGGGACAACCTCCGGGAATGGAGAAGCAGTCACTCCAGAACCGGCAGAAGATGTAGAAGCCGCCATCAAGCAGGATACTGCGTTGTGGATGAGCAAGATGGAAGAGGGGGGATTCCCTGAAGCTGCCATCCGCGTCATGCTGGCTGTATCCGGTGCAGATCACGCCTTTGACAAGCGGGAATACCAGGCGGCTGAAAAAATCGTCAAACGTAACCCCAGACTTCGGTTCATCAAACTTGAAGAGTTCAGGGAAAAAGCCAAAATCCAGGCAAGAATTCTGCAAACGGACCTGGATCTGGCGCTCAAGGCCCTGCCGGTGATGGCCACAACTGAAAAGGACCGCACGGAAATTCTTGAGATTGCACGCAACATCGCAGCGGCTGATGAGGTGATCCAGGACGAAGAAGCCAAACTGTTAGAAACCATTGAAGGTCTTCTTCCGGTTTGAAATTCAAGTGGCACCTATCACGAAATTATCAGACACGACGTGGAGGAAAGAGACGTGACTTCTGAAAAAATAGCCACCTACCTAAAGAACAAGGTGGCATTGTTTGAAACATTTGAAGAACAGGAGCTCCTTGACCTGGTGGGCGGTTCCCGAACGGTTTCCTATGAACCCAATGAGTTTATCCTGGAATTTGGTGAAAAAGCCAGCTTTTTAGGGATTCTGTTGGAGGGAGAAGCTGAGCTGTCCGTTACCCTGGACAATGCAGAGCGACGGATTATCGACCGTATTTCAGCATCAGACACCTTTGGTGAAGATGCCATGATGACCGGAGAGAGAAATGTTGCCGACTGCATCTGCAACAAAGCGGCCCGGGCTCTTTTGATACCCCAGGGCCTGTTTTCCGAAACCATTATCACCAAACCCCGGGCCCTGACCCATCTATCCAGAATGCTGGTCAGGCACCTGAAAGCTTTGGATCCGGTCAACGGCAACGAGCCTTTGAACACCACCGCGCTGCTCCAGAGCAATGATCCCTATGGATTCGACCTGAGGACCGAAGAGCCTGTCAAGCTGTTGATAGTTAACTGCGGCTCATCATCCCTGAAGTTTACACTGTATGACACCATGGACAACGCTCTGTTCGCCCGGGGAGGGGTTGAGCGTATCGGCCTTGAGGGAACACGGCTTTCCTGCACATCTTCCAGGGGAACGGTCGAGAAAGATATAACAGAGGGAACCCATGAGGCATCATTTCAAGCCATGCTGTCCGCCCTTTCTGATCCTGGAATCGGTGTGATCAACAACTGGGAGGAGAT
This sequence comes from Desulfobacteraceae bacterium, assembly GCA_004796375.1. Classification (GTDB taxonomy): domain Bacteria; phylum Desulfobacterota; class Desulfobacteria; order Desulfobacterales; family Desulfobacteraceae; genus MADRE2. The sequence goes on along the minus strand of QZLA01000169.1, from coordinate 9,368 downwards.
TACATCTGTGGCCCACCGCGGCACCCTTGGCGGTGAGAAGCACCGGGGAGCCGTCATCATCACCCAGGAGATCCTGGAGGAGATGGATGCCTATACATCGATCTTCCCCCTCCACAACCCACCCATCCTGGCCGGTATCCGGCTGTCACAGAAACTGCTCCCCAATGCCGTTCATGTTACTGTATTTGACAGCTCGTTTCACAACACCATACCCGCCTTTGCCTATCTTTATGGACTCCCCTATGAACTGTATGAGGAAAAGGGAATCCGGCGTTTCGGTTACCACGGCAGTTCCCACAAATATGCGTCGTTAAGAGCCGCCCAGTTCCTGAAGAAACCGTATAACAAGCTGGAAACGATTGTATGCCATTTAGGCAGCGGTTCATCTGTGTGCGGAATAGATCACGGCCGGTCCGTAGATACCACCATGGGGTTTTCACCGCTGGAGGGGTTGATGATGGGAACCCGCTGCGGAGATCTTGATCCGGGAGTGATGCTGCACCTCATGAAAACGCAAGGCATGGGATACGATGAACTCAATGAGCTTTTGAACAAGAAAAGCGGCCTTCTCGGCCTTTCCGGCGTATCCAGCGACATGCGGGAAATCGAGGCGGCTGCCGATGAGGGAAACCACAGGGCAATGCTGGCCATCAAAACCTATGCCTACCGGGTCAGAAAATACATCGGTGCATATGTGGCAGCCATGGAAGGGCTGGATGTACTGGTGTTCACCGGCGGGATTGGACAGGGCAGCGTTCTGATCAGGAGTCTCGCCTGCCAGGGGCTTTCCAGGATGGGCATTTCTCTCGATGAGGAGAAAAACCGGAAAGCCAATGGTTTTAAAGACATTTGTGATATTTCAGCTGGCGATTCCCTGGTGAGCGTACTGGTCATTCCGGCGGATGAAGAACGAATGATTGCCCGGGATACCGTGGCTGCCCTTGAACGTCAGCATATCATCGGTATATTGAAATCCCAGACCCCTATGCCGGTGACCATTGAAATATCCGCCCATCACGTGCACCTGAGCCAGGAGCACGTGGAAGCCCTTTTCGGCCAAGGATATGAACTCACCAAATTCAAAGAGCTGTCCATACCTGCCTGCTATGCCTGTGAAGAAAAGGTCAACCTCATCGGCCCCAAAGGCCGGGTTAAAAATGTGAGAATCGTGGGCCCTGCCCGAAAAGAGACCCAGGTTGAAATTTCCATGACTGAACAGTACATGCTTGGGATCCATCCCCCGATCAGGGAATCCGGCGACCTGAAAGGGACTCCCGGGATTACACTGGAAGGACCCAGCGGACAGATTACAATTGAGCAGGGGGTGATCTGCGCCATGCGGCATATCCATATGACCCCTGAGGATGCATTGAAAATGGGTCTTAAAGACAGGGATATCGTCAGGGTAAAAGTGCCCGGAGACCGGGAGCTGATATTTGGTGATGTGCTTGTCCGGGTCCATCCTGACTTTAAGCTGTACATGCACATTGATACGGATGAGGCCAATGCTGCCAACCTGAAAACCGGTATAATCGGGTATGTCGAGGCTATCCAGCTCAGACAGTAACCGGTTTCTGGTCTGCGGTCTGGGTAATTTAGGGCGGCACTGCGTTCATGAGCTTGCCGCCTTCGGTGCCCGGGTCAGTGCCATTGAGCTCCGGCCAAGAGATGACTGGGAGCTTGATGAAGCAGAGATATTTCTGGAAAAGCTTTATACGGGTGACTGCAGGCAGAACAGCCTTTTGAATCAAATTGATCTGTCCTCATTCAGGGCAGCTCTCGTGGTAACCAGCAGTGACCGGGTGAATATTGAAACGGCCATGGCCATAAGACTGCTGTCTGAAAAGATCCGCATCGTCATGCGTTCAACCAAAGAGGGGCTCAATGAGCTTCTTGCGGAGCAGCTCGGAAATTTTGTTGCATTTGAACCCTCCAGGCTTTCCGCCCCGGCATTTGCCCTGGCTGCCATGGGGGATGATCTTATCGCCTGTTTCCCGCTGAACAACCGGGTGGTCAGGGTGGGCAGACAAACCCCTGCAACCTGCCCAGGCCTGGCAGGTTCAACACTGTCATCATTGGAAACACGCTTTTCCATACCCCTTGCCCTGGAAACCCCGCAGACTTCCTTTCAAAACTTTTACGACTGGGGTGGAGATCATACCGTCACCCGTGATGAAGGGATTGTTACCATCGATATTTCGGGCAGGGCCGACGCCATTCATGGGTTGCTGCAGGCCGGAGATTCAATTGTTGATACCGGGAAACCCGAACCCGTCAACACGGACCCCTCTTATGCTAAACCATCCCGTATCCGTCGGATGATCGCTTCGTCCAAGAAGGCCGCCGCCCGGGTGGTCACCTGGTGCATAACCGATCATATCCGTCGGGTGGCCCTTTTTTCAAGTATCACCATATTGCTATTGCTCGGTTTCGGGGCGGTACTCTTTCGGCTGTTTACTCCCCAAATCACCACCCAGGATGCCTTTTATGATGCCGTGGTGCTGCTCCTTGGCGGCTACTCAGACCTTCTGGGATCGGAGCTTTACTTTTCCTTGTCGATCCCCTGGTGGTTGAGGCTTACCGGCCTGATGCTGACCCTGAGCGGTACGGTTTTCATGGGCGTGATTTATGCGGTTTTGACACAATACATGCTCAGTGTGAGATTCAGATTCAAACGCAAAGATAAACCGCCCCAAAACGGGCATATGATCCTTGTGGGACTCGGGCGGGTCGGCAAAGCCATTATCCATCAACTCCAGTCCTTTGATATCCCCATGACGGCCATTGTGGACAAGGATACCCATATTCGGGAAATTCCAGCCATTGTAGAGGAAGGGCCAAGCATGGAAGAGAATCTGAAAACAGCAAACCTGGAAAATGCATCAGGTCTTATGATCTTGACCAGAGATGAATTGACCAACCTTGAAATCGGCCTTCTGGCACGAAATCTTAGACCGGACATCCGTCTGGTTATCCGGACCTATGATCCCCGATTCAGCAATCACCTCACACGGCTGTGGCCCCAGGCCCATGTCATGTCGGCCCACGACCTTGCAGCCAAGGCATTTGCTGCAGCATCTTTTGGAGAAAAGATCGCCACATTGTTCCGCATCGGCGAAAGAACCGTACTGGTTACCGAGTATCGGGTCGAAGCCCTTGACACCTTGAGCAACAGGATGCTGGCCACTATTGCCTGCGGATATCAGGTCGTTCCACTCCTGATCATTAAACCCGATCCGGCTGAACCGGTTTGGTTGCCGTTTGATGACACCACGCTTGAAGTTGGCGATGTTCTGTATGTCCTGGCCACCGTTGACGGTATTCTCAGGGTTGAAAACGGTGATCTCATCTCCCCGGGGTATGAGCTGCATGTCGATGTTCCGCTGAACCATCATGCTCGCTTTGACGGTGCCAATGTCCTGTCACGGATGACAGGCGTCAGCATTGGAGAGTGCCGGGATTTCATGGAATACCTTCCCGCTAAATTCCCCCAAAAACTCTACCGGTACCAGGCAGAACGGATCATTTCACGCCTGAAACGAAATATGGTGAGCGCGACTCTGATAAATCCCCAAAGTATGACCGGTAATCATTGAGCCACCCCACGCGCAACTGTTCACTTCTCAGGTGCCTGTGCACCCAAGAGACAGCCGTGCGCAGGCTCCCTTTCCCGACCTGTTTTCAAGTGTTACCCTGCCTTGGTGTAGCTCTGCGATCTCCCTGACCAGGTTGAGTCCAAGACCAGTGCTCTTTTTTTGGCTGCCCGGGCGCTGCAGGGAAAAAAACTTGTTAAAGATCTTTTCAACGGCATACTCTGGAATACCCGGCCCGGAATCCCGGATTTCAAGGGTTAGCACGGGAGGGACTTCAATCAGGATCACCTCGATTTCGCCGTTCTCCGGGCTGAAATCCACACTGTTCTGGAGCAGGTTGGACACAGCAAGTTTCAGTAAAAGCGGGTCCCCGTCTACCTCCAGATTACTTTCCAGCTGTGCAGACAATGATATCTGTTTTGCCTCCAGAACCGGCCTCATCTGTTCAAGCACCTCTTGAACCAATGTTGAAAAAACCAAGCTCTCCTTTTGATTGATGGATTTCATGGCTTCAACGGCCGCAAGGGCAGGCAGCCGGTCTACCAGGTGTTTAATCCGGTCGGATTCATTGCAGATATTGCCCAGAAATCTGTTTTTCTGCTCTCTTGGCATCTCTTCATCGAGGAGTTCGGCCGCGCCCTTGATGGCGGACAGGGGGCTCTTGATTTCATGGGTCAGGGTCTGGATGTATGTCTCCACATATTTTCTGTCCTCAAGGGCGACCCTCATGTTTTCAAATGCCCGGCCCATATCACCGATCTCCGTGTTGTCCAGGGTCGGCAGCTGTACCTTTTTCCCGGATCCGACATCATTGGCATAACGGGTCAGATGTTTAACCGGCCGGGTGATCCTCGTGATGACAAGGATGGAGAGCAGTGTTATCAACCCAACCGTGACCAAACTTTGAAGTTTAAGCCTGGCCTGGGCCATCTCAAGGAACCGGTTGATGCTGGTGGTGGGTTTTGCCACGGTAAGCACCCCGCTGATCCGGTCCTTGATGAGAATGGGTGCGGCCACGTAGAGGACAGAGGAGGATTCCTTATTCGCATCTTCACGGGTGGCCCGTGCCCCGTACTGTCCTTTCAGTGTCAGGTGCACATCCCGCCAGTTGGAATAATCTTCTCCAATGGCGGCCCGGCGTGCAGAGTCAAACAGGATGATTCCCCTGGCGTCAGTAATGTAGACACGAAGGTCTACGCCTGTTTTGTTCAAATCGTAGATTTGTGAGTTGAACCGGCTGCCATAAGCCCTGTCAAAGGCCTCATGAAGATCCATTGAAGAAAACTGCTGTGCCTCCATATCCCTGGCCACCATGGCCGCAAGGATCCGGGCGTGGTCCACCAGGGTTTCCTCAACCCCTTCAAGATAACGGGTTTTTATACTGTCGAGCATGCCATGGGTGAGCCAGTAGAACCCTGTTCCCGTAATCAGGAACACCCAGAACAGTATCTTAAGGGCAAGTCTCATAGATCCTCTTTCAGGGAGTACCCGATGCCCCGATGGGTCTGAATCGGATCCAGATCCGGCCTGATCTGCCTGAGTTTCTGGCGAAGGTTTTTAATATGGGCATCAATGGTACGATCCATACTCATGCCGGGATCATCCCACACCGCCTCCATGAGCCTGTCCCTGGAAAACACCTGGCCTGGCCGCCGGATAAACAGTTTCAGAATTAGAAATTCATACCGCGACAGATCCAGGGATTCCCCCAAATAGGTGATCCGGTGTTTTTCTTCATCCAGAATGAAAACCGACGGGGCACTTTGCGGTTCCAGGCTCTTATCTGACGGCTGTGTCCGACGAAGGATCGCCTTGATGCGGGCGGTCATCTCCCTTGGGCTGAAGGGCTTTACCATGTAATCATCTGCCCCGATCTCAAGGCCGACCACCTTGTCAATCTCTTCGGCCCGGGCGGTCAGGAACATGATCGGTATCCGGGTCTGCTGACGGATCTGTTTGCACAACTCCATTCCGTTGATATCCGGCAGCCCGATATCCAGAATAATCAAGGCGGCCGGGGTAGACGCCAAAAGGGACAGCACCGGCCTGCCCTCGGCGAGCCAATGGGTGTCAAATCCTTCTGTGGTCAATGCATAGCTGATATTGTCGGCAATGGCCGGTTCATCCTCAACAATCAGTATCAAGGGTTTTGTCATGGCATGACCTTACATTCATTCGTTTTGGCAATGGCAGGACCGGATGATGGCCGACCCTGCCATTGAATTATTACCCTATCGGTTGCCCAATAGCAACCGGATCACTCTGATGAAGATGCGGCCATCCGCGGCAGAGGTGGCGGACCCTGCCGGGTTGAGGAAGCAAAAACCTGGTCCCAATCCACACCGGCCGTGACCTTCATGAGAACCCCAAGGGTGGCAACCGTACCAATGGCAACCACCATTCCGGTGATGCCCTGGATAAAAAAGGTGTATGAAAACAGGATCAAAAAGAAGAGCTGACCTGCAATGGCGACCTTCCAGGGAAAGCGCTGCCCCAGCGCTGCCGACAGGTAAAAGGTAACTAAGAATACCGAAGCGATTGCAGACAGTGAAAAAGCGGCATGGATCCATACATGACCGGCCAGGTAGGAGAGCAGCAGGTGAAATGAGAAAAACCCGGCCGTGATAAACAAATAGTGCATGGGGTGGATATTGATCCGGTACATGATCCCGATGGTGGCCACCAAGATGAAAAAGAAAAGCAGGCACACCGGTGCAAAATAGGTGATACGCGTGGTCAGCGGCCCCGGGTTCAACTTGTCGGGTATCACGATCCCGATATTGTTGTGGGTGATCAGATCAGTGGCCGTCCAGTTCATGATCATGCTGCCGTCTTCTCCAGAGATCTTTTCCATGGGTGAGAGACTGTCGTCTGTAAAATCCGGGTTCTGGAATCCGGTGGCGGCCTGGAGGGAAAAATCTTTAACACGCCCGGTGTGTGGGGCCACCAGGTATTTCCAGGTCGACAGCCCGCGGGTTTTATAACGGACCGTAAACCTCACCTCCCGACCGGGTTGAAGCTCCAGGATCTCATCCATACCGGCCTGTGTGTTGATAGGGCTTGACAGGTGCCGGTCATCAAAAAAAATAGCAAACTCGTCATAGGTGGCCCCTTTGGCTGGAAAATCAAAGTGAAGATAGACCTTCTGGGTGACCTCCCGGGTGTTCCTTATGGTATAGGTTCCGTCAAACTTACAGTTGTAGGTCGAATACCACAGCAGGCCCTTTTTCCGGTAGTCCGGCCGGATATCCACCTTGATCCGGTTTTCAACGGGCATAATCCACCTTTTTTTCCGGGTCCCGGGTATCTTGACAGAAAATGACGGGGCCCTCTGGACCAGGGGTTTCCCCCACAGAGCTTCCACCTGCGGCCCCAACCGGTATGAATAGCTGTTTGAACGAATGGAGGTGATGGTTCCCAGTGCCCACCACCCGGCCCATCCGATCAGGTAGATCACGGCAATGGCTATCAGTTTTTTAATACTCATTATTTGTTCTCCTTGGATAATTTTACAGGTTCTTCATAGGACAGGGTCATGGGAATGCTCTCCCCCCGGCTGAAGGTGTGGGTGAAGTAATAGGGCGTTCCTGAAATATCAACCCGGGGTTTGGCATTGAACCCCTTACCCGGGATCATCGGCCCGTCAAATGATATGAGTTCCACCCGCTCAGGAAGACCGATGGTGAGCTTGACCCTCCTGGTCGGCAATTCCATGGCCGGGATTTCAAGGGACAGTTTTCCCCGGATGCCCATCTTTACCCCCTTTCTTAAAAGAGACAGTTCCACATGAGACCCTTTTGCCTGGTCCAGGGGGATAATCCAGCAGGGTGCTTTGCCTGCTTCCGTATATACCTTGACTTTTTTACGGTTCACCCGGCAGTTCCAGATGGCTGTATCCGGGATCGCATTGATTTTTAGCACCTCTCCTGCTTCCGGCGGAATGTTCATGGACAGGGTGGACAGGCTGCTTCCGTTCTCTTCAAAAGTGGATACACAGTGCACCGTATCCAGGACGACCTGGGGGGTATCAAGGGTTTTATACCGGCTGGACAAAGGTCCGGCCTTGTCTTTGGCGACCCGGTCCGATTCTGACTGCTCACTGAACCTGATCTGAAGGGATTTTCGGGGCTGAAAATGGTAAACCCCTGATTCGTCCCTAACCCCTGGCATTTGGCTCAGATTCAAAGAATCGGGGGATGAGGCGGACAGTGAATTTTGAACCGCCTCGGGGATATCCATGTCAATATATCCGGACCGGTTATCCTCTGAAGCAGGGATATAAAGACCGAGTTCCAACGAAAACGGATCCGTACCTGAGGGAATAAAACAGATCCCTTTTCCGGCCATATGCAGCAGTGTTCCGCCGGTGGTCCGGATCACCTGCCGGATGATCATGGCGTTGCTGAACAGCAAAATGGGTTCGGGTGTTCCCGATACCATCCTGCCTGTAATAAAGGCCTTACAGGACGCCCCATGCGCATCGAGCCGCAGTTGATAGTGAGCTGAGGCGATGGTGTATAAAAAAGGGGCGGCATTGATTGAATCCATCACCTCTTTTTCAATTTGCGCTTTGTACAGTGCTTTAAACTCTTCATAGGGGACATTGATGGTGCCCCCGGCAAATGCCTGACCGCAAAGCATCACGAATACAGCAGTCATGGCAATCAACAGCTTGTTCATCACACCTCCTTTACAGTTACATGAACGGGTTAATCCACTGCTTGATTCAGGGTCAGATTAACCCGGAACTTTAAAGGAAGTGTGAAGTGAATATGAAAACGGTTTGAAAATTCTGTGAAACCATGACGGTGTCCCCCTGCCGGCTCAGCAGAGCGGAATACCCTTCACGTTGTGAATGGTTGGAATACAGCCTATAAGGCAGTGAGTGACAACCTGTCCAGGGTACTGTCAAGCTGTTCTCCGGTGTCCGGGTTCCAGCCCCGGAGCCGGTAAAACTCCTTTCGCATGGACTGATACGCCTGCCGTTCCAGGACCATACCCTTCCGGCTCAACACCTGGTCGCCCGGCCCGGGCACCAGTACATCCGGATTCATGAATACGGTCTGAACAGGTTGGGTGTAATTGAACTCAGCCACATCATCGTCGACCAGGGGCTGTTTTCCTTCGCGGATCATGATGGCCCGCTCCAGGTTAAAAATACGCTCACCGCAGCGGTTCAACTCGGTTTCATCCATATCGGTGCCGGTAACAGCTTTGAATATACGGCTTTCAAGTGCTGGATCCCCCACGCGGTCAGGCGTATGCCAGGACACCATGAGCGGCCAGATCGAATCACACAACACCAGGCTGTCCTTGGCACAGGTCCGGTCGATGATGTTAACGGCTGCATGTGCTTTGCCCTCAATGGTCATCAGATCCCATGCCTGTTTGTGCCCCCAGAACCGTCCTGCTGCTTTTCTAAACACCTCGTTAGACACCGGGGATGAGTCCGGGTTGGCTTTGTGCATGCCCCACAGTCCGGTCAGGCGGCTGACCTCATGCAGCATGGCAATGGGCTGCCTCGGTGAAAAGGCATAGAGCAGACCGTTCATCAGGTATTCCCGCGCAGAATAGGTCGCCCCGTCCCCCACACCGGCAACCTCAGGCGCAAAGCAGGCCCGGGCCTGCGGTCCCAGGGTGTCGCCGGCACGGAGCAATCCTTTGGAAAGCGCTTCCCCAAGCCCTTTCTGCTCTACGATCATGTGAGCCAGGTCCTCAAAAAAACCGAGGGTACCCATCCTTGACATATCCAGCCCGATCTGCTCCTGGGTCAAG
>QZLA01000278.1 GCA_004796375.1 Desulfobacteraceae bacterium | reverse complement strand
GGTACGAGGATGACCAGTTGCTCAGCAAGGTTGAGGCCTTGCTGGAGGGGGTAATATGAGCGAAGAATTCAACCCGGTCATTTTGGCATTCTGTTGCAATTACTGAGGGTATTCCGCAGCGGACCTGGCAGGTTCCATGAGATTGAAATGCCCGACCGACTTTAGAATTATCCGGTTGCCCTGCACTGGTAAAGTGGATGTTATCCATATCCTCAGAGCCTTTGAAAAGGGGGCGGACGGTGTGTACGTGGTGGGATGCATGGAAGGGGATTGCCACTTTAATGCCGGCAATTTCCAGGCCAAAAAGCGTGTGGCCCAGGCGGCCCAGATCCTTGACACGGTCGGGGTCGGGGGTGAGCGCGTGAGAATGTATAATCTGTCTTCCGGAGAGGGCCCTCTATTCGCCCAGTACTCCATGGAAATGGATGCGCTGATCCGGGAACTGGGACCATCCCCCCTCAAGCTGGCAAAAGGGAAAGGGGCCAGCGCCGCCTGAAATAACAGGGGATCAGGCACGACAATGATGATCAATTTAATTATATAATGAGGTTCACGTATGATAATAGCTGAAAAAAAACCCTTTGAAGAGGTAATCAAGGAAATTGAAGATTTTCAAAATGTCCTTATCCTCGGGTGCAATGAATGTGTGACCGTTTGTGAAGCCGGCGGTAAAAAGGAAGTCGAAGTCCTGGCATCCGCCCTGCGCATGTATTTCATCAACCAGGGGAAAGAAAAACGGATTGATGAAAGAACATTGGAGCGTCAATGCGATCACGAGTATCTGGAGGAGATCCGCGACGGGATTGAGGATTATGATGCCGTGGTCTCCCTGGCCTGCGGCGTCGGTGTTCAGTTTGCAGCGGAAAAATACCTGGAGACCCCGTTGATCCCCGGCGTCAATACCGTCTGCCTGGGTGCCAATGAGGACAGGGGCCTGTGGACCGAGCGATGCCAGGCCTGCGGTTCCTGCGTCCTGGCCAGCACAGGCGGTATCTGCCCGGTTTCCCGCTGTGCCAAACGGGTGCTCAATGGGCCCTGCGGTGGCTCTACCAGCGGGAAGTGCGAGATCAGCAATGATGTGGACTGTGCATGGCAGTTGATTGTGGACCGGCTCAAAGCACTGGGCAAGCTGGATGATTATGAGGTCGTTGCCCCTATCAAGGACTGGTCGACTGATAGAGCCGGAGGACCCAGAACCGTAACCAGGGAGGATGTGAAGATATGAGTTTCGTTGCCAACAGCAAGCTGGAAAAAGTATTAAAGGCAGGGCATTTAGGGGTAACGTCGGAGTGTGGACCTCCCAGGGGCACCAATCCGGAAGAGATCAAGGAAAAAGGGGCCCTGATCAAGGATTACGTGGATGCCGTAAACGTCACCGATAACCAGACCGCCATGACCAGGATGTCATCCCTGGCTGCCTGTATCCATCTGAAACTCATGGGTGTGGAACCGGTGCTTCAGATGGTCACCCGTGACCGGAACCGGGTTGCCCTCCAGAGTGATATCCTGGGCGCCGCTTCTTTTGAAATTCCCAATATGCTGTGTTTGTCCGGCGATCATCAGAGTTTTGGGGACAACCCACAGGGACAGAATGTCCATGACCTGGATTCCATGCAGCTGATTCAGACGGTTCGCCACATGCGGGACGATGGGAAATTTCTTGGGGGAGATGATATCAAACAGCCGCCCAAGATTTTTGTGGGCGCAGCGGCCAATCCCTTTGCCGATCCGTTTGAAATCCGGGTGCCAAGGCTGGCCAAAAAGATTGCCTGCGGTGCCGAATTTATCCAGACCCAGTGTATCTACAATATTGATAAGTTCAAAGAGTGGATGCGCCGGGTGGTTGACCGGGGACTGCATGAGAAGTGCTTCATCATGGCCGGCATGACCCCAATGAAATCCGTGGGTATGGCCAAATATATGAAAAACAGGGTTCCCGGCATGGATGTTCCTGACGAGATCATTGATCGTTTGGCCTCGGTGGATAAAAAAGATGCTGCCCAGGAAGGTATCAACATCTGCATTGAACATATCCAGCAGCTCAAAGAGGTGGAAGGGGTGGCCGGATTCCATGTCATGGCCATTGAATGGGAAGAAAAAGTTCCAGAAATCGTTGAAAAGTCAGGGCTTTATCCCAGACCTGACGTTGAATAGTAATTGATAGAACCATGCAGCCGGGTATCCCCTGAGAAAAGGCGGTATCCGGTTGTGTGCTTTGAACAGTCCATTGGTTCCATACTTGAGGAGGATTTTTTGATATGGCTGTTATCGTACGGTATATCGTAGTCAGAAATGGAGAGGAGAAAATGACATTTGCGACCAAAAAAGAAGCAGACGCTCATGATAAGATGCTTGATGTTGCTGATGATCTGTTCGATTTCCTGGAAGGGGCTAAATTGAACCTGGATGAGCAGCAGCTTGAAGAGATCTCTTTGTTGCTGGCCCAGAAGCGTGATGACCTCATCCCGATTTTAAGGGGTACCCGACCAAAGAAACCGGCCCCAGCGAAACCGGCCCCGGCCAAATCAGCTCCGGCCAAATCTGCTGCCGCAAAAAAGGAAACGCCTGCACCCAAGACGGCTCCAAAATCTAGAGCCAGAGCCAAAAAATAGGGT
>QZLA01000010.1 GCA_004796375.1 Desulfobacteraceae bacterium | reverse complement strand
CTTCCACCTCACCCACGGCAGCTTCGCCTGTAGGCTGCAGGTCTCCCTGCAGGCTGTACCGGAACCGGGCAAATGTGGTGGCCCCCCTTTCGGCATCAGCAGGTACCGTAAAGGAGATCGTATTATCCCCGGACAGGAGGGTTATGGAAGTGAAAATCTGTTCAAAGGGGTCCGCCCAGTCACCGTCACTATTGAAATCGATCCATGCGTCCAGCAGGCCGTCAAGGGAAGCCGTTACAGTAATGTAGCACGTCATGCCCGGATAAAGCGGTGTTGTGAACGTGACGCCGTCTTCATCAAAACCGCCGTCCAGGTTGTCACCTGTTGCATCGGCATTGGGCTGGCCATCCGGATCCGGATCCAGTGCTGTTCCCAGGTAGTAATCCCTGGATACGGAATGCCGCGCGCCATTGCTGCTGCTCAGGGTCGGATAGGTTGGGTCCGGTGCATCCCCGTAGTCGTAAGGCGCACCCAACGCATGGGTTGGGCCGAGAATAATGATGAAAAAAAACAATGCTGCATTCAGAAAAGAGGATAAATGACTTGCCGTATTGCGTTTTACTTGAAAAGCCTTCATAATGCTCTCCTGAAAATGGATGTACGGATGACAACAAATAGATAGTAATAAGTCAAAAATCAAGAATAAGAATAGGATGTTTGACTCAGCCTTGTCAAGAAATCTTTGCAGGTAACAAATTCAAATCATGGTTTGATTTATTATGGAGGAACAATGGCACAAAAAGTACGCTATCTGATATATCTGCTTTGTTTTACAGCGGTATGTACCGTCTTTGCCACTATTTTTCATCGCCCGATATTAAACCGGGCAGGGCAGTTTTTAGTGGTGGATCATTCAGATGTCAATACTGATGCCATTATCGTGCTGAACACCGGACTGGAATACTATCCCAGGCTGATCGAAGCCGCCTCACTGTTCAATCGGGGCATTGCCGATACCATTATTGTCAACGGCAACCGGAAGACCGATGCGTTAAGGGATCTGGAAAACCTGGGATTTGTTCCCGGCTGTCCGTGGAATGATGCCCATTTAAGGATTCTAAAATTGTTGGATGTGCCACAGGACCGTGTGGTCTCCGTAAGCCTTGAAGATGCATATGATACGGTTACGGAAGCTCATGGATTACTAAAGGTTTTACAAAAGCAGGGATTAAAGAAGGTGACCATCACCACAAGTAAATTTCATACCCGGCGGGCACTTTATATCTGGCAGCAGATGCTGGGGCCAGAAATTCAGGTGTATGTCACATCTGCAAAGGCTGACCCATTCGACCCCGCCGGGTGGTGGTCAGAGGGACGCCAGATCCGCTGGGTCCTTGCCGAGTATGGCGCCTGGGTATATCTTGCCATCAAGGGAATTCCGGATCAATAAGCAACGGCCAGGCTTTACTTATTTTGCTGCCGGAAAACAGGTGAAAACGGTATTAAGACTTGACAGATAAGGTTTTGCATGAATATGGTGTGCCTTTGTTTAGAAGTGAAAGTTGGGTGTATAACGGGTAACCGCATAAAAGGGCAACAATGATCATAAATGATCAGGACGCATATAAAATTCTAACCATTGATGATGAATCCTATATCCGCCAGAGTATACGAACCTATCTCGAAGATTACGGGTTTATCGTATTTGAAGCTGAAAACGGCAAAAAAGGGCTGGAGGTATTTGAGAAAGAAAGACCCGACCTGGTTCTGCTCGACCTGAGAATGCCGGAAATGGATGGCCTGCAGGTCCTGGAGAACCTGAGAAAAACGGCACCGGATGTACCGCTGGTGGTGGCATCGGGCACCGGAAACATTACAGCGGTGGTGGAGGCCCTGCACCTGGGTGCATCTGATTATATCCTCAAGCCCATAGAGGACATGAAGGTCCTTTACCATTCGGTAAATAAATGCCTTGGAGAGAGCCGGCTAAAAAGGGAGAATAAAGCCTACCAGGAGCAGCTCGAAGAGATTGTCAAAGACCGGACCGAAGAGCTCAGGGCCAGTGAGGAAAAGTATAAGGCCATTTTTGAATACACCGGAACCGCGGCCATGATCCTTGAAAAGGACGGGACCATCGCCATGATCAATTCGCGATTGTCTGAAATGATCGGTATGCCCAAAGAGGATATTGTCGGCCAAAAGAAATGGTTTGATTTTATTCCGGAAGATGATGCAGACATACTTCAAAATTACATCGATCTCAAATCCCGGAAGCCCAGTGAGAGTAATTCACCCCTGCAGTATGAGATCAGGTTTTTCGGTGCCGACAGCCGGGTTCGGTTCGTCTATGTGAGTGTCGGCCTGATACCCAATACCGACCGCATCGTTGTCTCACTTTTGGATATCACGGATCGCAAGCTTGCGGAACAGCGCTGGCGAAGTCTTGAAAAGCAGCTGCGAAAATCCCAGAAAATGGAGGCGATCGGTACCCTTGCCGGAGGCATCGCCCATGATTTGAACAATATTTTAAGCCCGGTACTGGGATATTCAGATATGATTTTGAGAACCACAGAGGTCGACAGCAGTATTTACAGGCGGACCCGTAAGATACAGCAAGCTGCCCTCAGGGCAGCAGACCTGGTCAGTCAGGTTCTGGCGTTCAATCGGAGAAATGAAGAGGAAAAGCGGACCATAAAAATTCATCCCGTGGTCAAGGAGGTTCTGAAACTGCTCAGGGGTTCCATCCCCTCCACCATCAAAATTGTGGATGAAATTGACAGAAACTGCGGGTATGTAGAAGCAGATCCCACCCAGATTCACCAGGTGGTGATGAACCTGTGTACCAATGCATATCATGCCATGGAGGAGAAAGGCGGCACGCTGACGGTCAAGTTGAGAGAGGTTGAGCTGTCTCAACAGGATATTCTTGATTATCCCAACCTGATGAACGGTGGCGGGACCTATGTATCCATGCAGATCAATGACTCCGGAACCGGAATGAGTGAGGATATCATTGACCGTATATTCGATCCCTATTTTACCACCAAAGAGGAGGGCAAAGGCACGGGACTGGGCCTGGCAACCGTTTACAGCATCGTACATACCTGCAAGGGAGACATCCGGGTTCAAAGCATGTTAGGGGAGGGGACCACCTTTACCATACTGCTGCCGGTCATTACAAAAGAGAACCCCGCGTTGCTTAGCGGTAAGGAGAATACACCCTTGAAACCCGGTATGGGTAAACGGATACTGGTGATTGATGATGATGAAGATATCGCCGAAATGTGCCGGGAAGGGTTTGAGTCCATCGGGTATAAAGTGGACATGTTTTTTTCAAGTGTTGAAGCCCTTGACTTTTTTAGAAAAAATCAAAATAATATAGACATTGTGGTTACAGACCAGACAATGCCTGATATAACCGGCTTTGAACTTGCCAAGGAGATGCTTGAAGCTAAAAAGGATCTTCCCATCATTCTTTGCAGTGGTTATATGGGATCATTGAATCTGGGGATGCTGAAAGAGGCCGGGATTAAGCGGTTCATGATGAAACCCGTATCCATGGAGGATCTTTCAGCCCAGGTTCAGAATTTGTTAAAGCTCAGTTAATCCCAAGTTTACGGTATGGGGGTCGAATGGCTGATAAGCCGAAAAAATTTCTGATACTTGATGACGAAGACAGTATCCGTCAGAGCATCGCTGCGTACATGGAGGATGACGGATATACGGTGTTCCAGGCAGCCAGCGGCGAAGAGGCCTTGGAAATCGTAAAAAAGCACCCCATTGATGAGGCTGTTGTGGATATCCGGCTTCCCGGGATAGATGGCAATACCTTTATGATCGAGGCCAAGAAAATTCTTCCAAACATCAAGTTTGTGGTTCATACCGGTTCTGCGGATTATATTCCGCCGGAAGCGGTCAAAAAGTTAGGGGTTACCCTGGATAAGGTGCTGATCAAGCCCGCCAGTGATCTGAATGTACTTTGCAAGGCTTTAAAGGAACAATATAACTGAACCGGACCCGACATTTTAATACGGCTGAACCGCCGGCCAACAGACAGGACCCCCACTGCTAATGAGCTCGAACCCTGCCAAAAGAATATTGGTTATCGACGATGAGGTATACATCCGGGACAGTGTGATCGGTTTTCTTGAAGATTTTGGCTTTGAAGTGTTTGACGCTGAGAATGGCAGGATTGGCCTTGATCTCTTTGAAAAAGAAAAACCTGACCTGGTGTTGTGCGACCTGCGCATGCCTGAAGTCGACGGTCTTGAGGTGCTGAGCAGCATCACCGCAAAAAATCCTAAAACGCCTATTATTATTGTCAGCGGAGCGGGAAATATCTCGGATACGGTGGAGGCATTGCGGCTTGGCGCCTGGGATTATATTATCAAACCGGTTCAGGATATGAATGTTCTGTACCATGCAGTGGATAAGGCATTTGAAAGAGCACGCCTGATTCATGAAAAAGAGGTGTACCAGAAGGACCTTGAAAAGGCCAATATTGAACTGAAAAACTCTTTGGAATCCCTTGAAAGCGCAAGAGATCACCTGGTTCAATCAGAAAAAATGGCAGCACTTGGCGAGCTGGTCGCCGGGGTTGCCCACGAAATCAATACGCCTGTCGGCGTTGGCGTGACAGCGGCATCTTTTCTTGAGGCAAAAACCAAAGAGTTTAAAAAAAATTATGAATCCGGTGAGTTGAAAAGAAGTGAGCTGGAAGGGTTTTTGAATACAGCCGAAGAGGTGTCCAATTCAATTTTGATCAACATGATGCGGGCTGCCGAGTTGATCAGCAGTTTCAAGCAGGTGGCTGTGGATCAATCCAGCGAAAATAAACGGCGGTTCAATCTGGATCAGTATCTGCATGAGATTCTTTTGAGCCTGGGGCCCAAGTACAAAAAAACCGGACATACGGTTGAGGTCAACTGCAACAAAGATATTGAGCTGGACTCCTTTCCCGGAGCACTGTCACAAATCCTGGCCAATTTGATTGTCAACTCCCTGATTCACGGGTTTAACGGCATGGAAGGCGGTTTAATCCGTATTGATGTTTATGTGGAGAACGGGTCTGTGGTGTTTGTGTATACCGATAACGGCGTAGGCATGAATCCGGAGCAATTGGAAAAGGTGTTTGACCCCTTTTTTACGACCATGAGAGGACAAGGCGGTACAGGTTTAGGGATGTCCATCGTATTCAACCTGGTGACACAGACACTCAAAGGGAACATTGCCTGCGAAAGCACCAAGGGAGATGGTGTGAAATACACCATGACATTCCCCATGGATATTTCACCATCCTGATATGCAGATTCTGAATCCGTCAAAATGGTACCTGCACCCGGTGTTCATCTTTACCTGTTCGATTTTTGCCCTGGCCACCTTCCTGGTTCTTACCGTCTCCTGGTATATGGAGATCACCAGCGCACTTGAAGTCATTATTCTAAAATTTCATATCGACCCGCAACTGATCTTCCCGTCAAAAACCGGTATGACGATCCTGGCACTGACGGCCTTGATTATTGTTGTACTGGCAGGCATTCTGCTGGCGTTTATCTATTATCAGAAAACCGTTCAGGTGTTTCGGCTGCAGCATAATTTTATCTATAATTTCACTCACGAGCTCAAAACGCCGGTGACCTCTTTGAGAATTTATCTTGAAACATTTATCCGTCACGAACTGGAACCCAAGGATATTCAGAAATACTCCGAGAATATGCTCAAAGACATTGATCGGCTTACCGAGAATATCAACAGTATCCTGGACCTGGCACGGGTAGAGAGCGGCATTTTCGGGACGCCGTTGAAAACAGAGAGCCTGATCGATATTGTGGAGGAATTCTGTCGTCAGAACAGCTCCTTGTTCCGGGATTGCCAGATACAAATTGAGAACCCTGAAGGTTACCGGTTCAGGTTTCCGGTCAACCGGTTTTTGTTTGAGATGCTGCTGATGAATATTATTTCCAATGCCATTAAGTATAATGATTCAAAAACCCCTGAATTGAGAATCGTATTTGGTTCCCATCTTCAGAAAATCACCATGGATTTCATTGATAATGGAATCGGTATCAAACAGCATGAAATTAAAAAGATATTCCGGAAATTCTACCAGGTCGGGCCTGAAGATAATCTCCAGATGAAAAGCAGCGGGCTGGGGTTGTATCTGGTGTCCAGTATAGCCAGAATACACGGATGGAAGGTTCTTGCAGCCAGCGAAGGGGTTGGCAAAGGTGCCCGGTTCACCCTTTCAGTTCCACGGGCCAGTATTGCCAACCTCAGGGAGAAAAATTTATGGAAGATGTTGAAAAAAAGCGCATCCTGGTCATAGAGGACGAAGCCCATATTGCTCAGGGAATCAAGCTGAACCTGTCATTGCAGGGATATGACGTGACGGTGTCATCCGATGGCATTACAGGCATAGAACAATGGCGGACCTGGTCACCGGACCTGATTGTGCTGGATATCATGCTGCCCATGATTGACGGGTTTTCAGTCCTGAAAACCATCCGGAATGAAGACCCCAAGGTGCCGGTATTGATTTTATCGGCCAGGGGCGATACCAAGGATAAGATCAAAGGACTCAAATTCGGAGTGGATGACTATCTATCCAAGCCCTTTGATCTGGATGAGTTTCTGCTCCGGATCGACCGCCTGCTGGTTAAGAAAGAGTGGTATCAGAGTGAGAAGGGGGAACAGCAGACGACCCTGGAGACTTTCTCAGGCGAGTCCTACGCGTTTGGTCAAAATCATATCGATTTTTCAACTTTTGAGGCGACCTGCGTTCCCGGAATCATTATACTGACAGAGCAGGAAACGATCCTGTTGAAAATTTTCATTGCCAACAAGGGCAAGCCGCTTTCCAGGGAAAGCTTGCTGCTTGCCGGTTGGGGATATTCAAAGGACACCAGTACCCGCACGGTTGATAACTTCATTGTCCGTTTCAGAAAATATTTTGAAAAAAACCCCAAAAAACCGGAGTTTTTCAAGAGTCGACGGTCAGTCGGCTATATTTTTGATCACCCCTGACAAAACCGCACCGGTTTAAGAGGAGTCAGTCGTCGGCGCATCACCGGTAACCAGTGACACCGCGTATTCCGGAGAATTCTCAATGCTGCTGCTGATGCGCCAGGAATGGATCCTGACATCTGCAGGGCCCCCGTGGTGATAAATACGGTCATTGACAATCTCTACCTGGTGAAGGCTTTCATTAAATCCTTTTTTTATGAATTTCAGGTACGCCTCTTTGATGGTCCACTGGCGATAGATACTGGGTGCTTCCCTGACCAGAGTATCACACTCACGCGCTGTAAAAGCAGTCTTTAAAAAATACTCATCCGGCATTTTTTCGATACATTCGATATCCAAACCGATCCGTGTGCGATCATTGAGACTGATGGCTCCCGCGGTCAGGTCATTGGAGTGGGACAGGGAGATACTGCGTGATTCGTGTCCGGGCAGGTAAGGTGCCCCTTGGTCTTCATATGCAATGGTGATGTCCGGGTAAGGTGTGTTCTCAAGCTGAAGTGTATGTCGTAGCAACTGTTTGATTAAAAATCTTGAACAGATGCGCTCGACCTGCTTTTTTAACGTTTTGAATCCATTGATGTCGGCCAGTTCATCAGGATGGAGAAAGGTCCTTGAAAAGCTTGACCGGTCAAATATCCGACTTCTCATTGCCCTGAAATCAGGAGCGCACGGAATCCTGAACATACGGGTGACAATATCTGAATTTGAACAATACCAGATCAGCACACCCGGGATCGTCTCTATGGTGTGAATGGTGACATCTTCTTCAATTGGCGCCGCCATCATAGCAACCATCATTTCAGCAGAAAGTGCTGTATGAATCTTGGGTCCACATGGTCTGCGGGAACGTTGCCGTATTCCTCCTCAAGTTCTTGGAAAAGATCAGAAACCATGGCTTTGAGCGGCTGTTCGATCATTTCCACCGGTGTTCCGGTCTGTTCGCTGATCCACAACAGAAAATCATTGACGCGGATATCCCTGATCCCCGGATTGTCCTGGTCAAACATTTCTTTAAAAAAGGGTTTGAAACGGGCCTGATCTACAGCCTCAAGCGTCGGTTCAAGGTGCAGGCGATCTTTGGCCCAGAGGGTCAGCAGCAGGGTTTTGAAGGTGAGAATACCCTCATCAAATGTTCCAAATTCGGGGTTCAACTGCTCAAGAGCGGCATCCAGAGCCATCACTTGATCCGTCACACCCTTTGTCCTGTCAATATCGCCAAGGGTCTGGAACGGCCGGTAGAGCGTTTGGGTGGTTGCATAATTATCAAAAAAGAGCGGACGTTCAAGGAACAATCCGCCGATCACCCCAAGCCAGTGTTCCCCTAAAAAGCTCAGGGGCAGGCGTTTTTTCAGGATAAAACTCTGATTGTACCAGGTCAGTGTATGGGATTTGAGTCCGATGCTCTGGGCGGATCCGGTTCTGAAAATGTCTTCCAGAAAATAGGTTTCAATTGCTGCGGCACCCTGGTCGGGCATCGCCTGGCCATTGGGCCCGATGATGGATTCAAGGCCGAGTGAAAGGAAAATCATGGTTTTTCGGATCATATTCTCAAGATCTTCCTTTTCCCTGATTTTAACTTTATCTGCAGAAACCACCTTGTTAATCAGGGCACCGAGTTCGGCGTTCAGGTCAAACAGGAGTTCAGGGTTCACCCGGGCCAGGGCGTTTTCAAACAGGGTGTCGGACTGGATATACTGACGGTGATACTGGGGAGGCAGCGGTATGGTCGGATCAAAATTATCCGGGGTCATTACCGGCCGCTGCGGGCGCTGCCTGAGCTGATCGCAGGTGATGGGCTGGTAAACGCCTGCAGCTTCATGGACAGGTAAAAATCCCTTTTCAGCGAGCCGTATGTTCTTTAACCTGAACTGCTCCTCTTCCGCTTCTGCCGGCAGAATGCTGCCGGTTTCGAGCAACAGGCTGTGAAATACGGAAAGGTCCATATGCGCCGTAGTTTTCAACATTTTTTCAATCAGTTCCGGGAAGAGGTCACCTGCCGGCGGCAGGGGGCTTCCCTCTTCGTCAAATCCTTTGGGGGTCTTGAGAAACCTGAAATAAAATTTATCATCCCAGGTGATGTAGTCCGGGTGATCTTCAGGTGGTGGATCATCATGCTCCCGGACCCTGACCTCCATATTCCTGAAGAAGTAGTATTCGACAAACTCCGGTTTTTCCTTGACCAGCCAGCGCATGAGCCGCTGGGGATCCGCCTGGAACAACACATCAAGCGTTTTAGTCGTGGTGGCAAGATCGACCCGGTCATTGTCCCAGGCTTCAAGATCCAGGATATATTCCCACTGCTCTGAGGTGGCCATGGATAATACCGGTGCAAAATCGGCGGGGCCGACCTTATGCATGAGGTAATACAGGTCCTGGTCCGGAAATGACTGGATCAGGGAAGCAGGAGCCGGTGCATCCAGGATCGATTCAAGGGCGGTTTGCCCGTCCTGATTCAGGATCTCCTTGCGGGTCTGACTCAGGACCAACTCTTTGCGTCTGAAATTGGCCAGTTTATAATCAGTCATGGTGTTCATCAGGTTGCAGCACCCAATTTCTGGTTACAGATATCAATGTATTTCCTTGCTTTCGGCAGGTTTCTGACCGGTTCAAGAAAGGTCAGTGCCAATGCAAAATCACCCAGGTTCATATGGTTCAGTGCCATACAGATGGTCAGATCCTCATGGTCCTTGAAATGCTCAAGACCGCGGTTCAGGATCAGGATTGCGTCTTTAAATTGTTTCTGTTTCATGTACAGCATGCCCAGGCCGAGATATGCCCTGAAATCCGGATGATAATCCAGTGCCTTTTGGTACAGGTTCAAAGCGATCTTTGCCGTGTTTGAGACTGACGGATTCTGGGCATAATCGCCATGGCTGAAGGTCATGGCCAGCCGTGACAAAAAATCGGAATGAAACCGGTATAAGGAGGGATCATCCCTGAGGTCGATGTTGGATACAAATTGCTCGAGATTGTTGAAAAAAGAGGTCCGCAGCGTATCTCCAAAGGATTTTACCCGTTCGAAATCCAGGTTGGGATCCAGTTCAAACCAGGGCAGATCTTCAAGGTTTTCATCCCAGATCCCATCATTGATCCAGCTTTTATCCAGAGCGCGCTGGTATAGAAAGGTGCCGGGAAAAAGGACAAGGATATAGAATATCGCACTCAGGGGCTTTATCCTGAGCATAAGGTCCACGCTTTCCTGAATGGTATCCTTGGTTTCGCCGGGTGATCCATAGATAAAATACGCCCGGGGCATGATGCCCAGGGATGTACACAGCGAGAATGCGCGAATGATCTCCTCTTCCTGGACCGGCTTGCCCAGGTGCCTGCGGATGACCTCGGATCCGCTTTCCACACCAAAACTGATCTGGATGCATCCGGCTTTCCTCATCCAAACCAGCATCTCCTCATCCAGGCGGTCCACCCGGGAAATGGCATTCCAGGTGATGTCAAGGTCCCGGGAGATCAGTTCACGGCACAGGGTGATCACCCGGTCCCGATCAAAGGTGAAGGTGTCATCTGATATGAAGAAATGCCGGACATCCTGCTGGTGCAACGCCTGGATTTCATCTGCAAACCATGCCGGAGAGTGGAACCGAACCTCATCATGCCCCCAGAATTTAGGAGAACCGCAGAATGTGCACTTGCCGGGACACCCCCGGGACATGGACAGGTGCTGGAATGAAAAATATTCTGACGGGTGGGGAAGGTCGTCAAGATTCTGGATCACCTCTCTTGTGGCTGTATGGATCACCTGGCCGCCTTTTCTGTATGCAAGGCCGTCAATCTTTTCTGTAACCTTTGGATGACCCTCTTCCAGGGACTGTGCCAGTTCCAGAAAGGTGATCTCTCCTTCACCCTTGACGATGAAATCGATTTCAGGATTGGCATTGAGCAGCGGTTCAGGCATGAAGGTCGCAAACGGCCCCCCAAATACAATCGTACTCTGGGTAAATGACTGCCGCGCAATCCTGGCCGCTCGTATGCCGCTCATCCGGGTGGCAGACATGACGGAAAAACCGATCAGGTCGGGTTGGTGTTTCTGGATAATCCAGGCAAAATACGCATCAGGCTCGTGTTCGACAGCCAGGTTGATGACCTCTACATTGAACCCATTGGCTTTCAGCACAGCGGCAATATAGTAGATCCCGATGGGAACGGCCAGGGAATCTTCCGGATTGATCCGCTGATCCTGGCAGGCCGGGTTTACCAGGCAGATATTCAGTGTCCGGTCTACCATGTTGCATGGATCAGTTCGTCAAGACCGCGTTTGGGGACATGATGAACCTGTTGCTCATCACGCCAGTATTTGATGGAACCGTCCGGTCCGACATCATCAATTTGAGCGGTCTCCACCGGTTTTCCAAGAGCGAGCACCAGCAGGATATCCAGGTGCTCGTCAATTGAAAGATCCGATCTGAGCTTCTTGTGGTTGATGGCGGCAAACATGCAGCCGGCCAGACCCTGGTCCCTTGCACTCAGAAGGATGGTTTGGGCGGCAATCCCATGATCGCACCAGTAATTCTTGGCCAGTGTGGAGTCACCGGTGATCACAATATACGCCGTGGGCTTTTCGTCATTCCCAGGGCCTTTCCAGTCTTTAAGATAGGCGGCCCATCCCAGGCTTTGATATACGGCGTCGTTTTTTTCGGGGTGATTGACCAGGATATATTTCAACGGCTGCATGTTGGCCCCGGAAGCCGTATATCTGGCCAGCTCAATCAATCCTTTAAGCGTGTCCATTTCAATGACATGGGTGGCGTCAAACCGTCGGCAGCTCCGGTTTTGCTTGACCAGGTCGGTAAAAGAGGTCGGGGTCATAATTATTTTCCTTTACATTCAAAGGGTTCTGGCCTGGGCATGTGGATATCGATCCAATCCAGGATTTTATCCATTTCATCGGTTACCTGTGCAAGTGCCTTGCCCCTGTGGCTGACCCTTCCTTTCTCCTCGAGTGAACTCTGGGCAAAGGTCTTGTTGAAATCAGGAAAGAAAAAAACGGGATCATAGCCAAATCCGTTCTCCCCCTGGGGCGCATCCAGAATAGTCCCCTCGCACCGTCCCTCGTAAGTCAAGGCAGCGCCGGTGGGCACGGCAATAGAGATCACACATTCAAAGGCGGCACGCCGGTCACTCTTTTCCTTCATCTCATCAAGGAGCTTATCCACATTTTCCTGATCCGTGGCATTTTCAGATGCAAAGCGGGCGGACCGGACACCGGGTTTTCCACCCAGGGCAGTGACCGACAAACCGGAATCGTCGGCCATGGCTGGAAAACCCAGCACCCTTGCGGTAAACGATGCTTTTTTATAGGCATTTTCATCAAAGGTTTCACCATCCTCCACCACTTCTGGTATGGGGCCGAAATCATCCAGGTTTTTCAGTTCAATGGGGTAATTTTCCAAGAGTTTTCTGATTTCCCGGGTTTTGTTTGGATTGCGCGTGGCAAGTACGATAGTGGTTTTCAACAATCTGCTCCTTTATTTATATCAAGCTGTACGCCTGATAAGTTCTGCATGGTGTCATAATTTAGGGGTAATATAAGTCAGGGTGAGCGCTTTGTAAAGATAAGTCGTTGAAACGGTTTGGCATTGTTGGACAACGGTAAATCGTGTATGATACATCCCATGAAACGATTCCTGCGATATGCGATCCTGCTGTGTTTGTTTCTGGTTCCCGGTATTTTTGCCGGCTGCGAGGATACAGACTGGTGGCTGGCGGCCGATGCCGGGCTCGATGCGGTGAAGGCGGTGACTTTGTCGGATGAGGAGGTTACCCAGCTGGCGGTCCGGGCATCCAGGCAGTCGGATGCAAAGCACCGCATTGCACCGGATCAAAGCCCCTATGCGCGCAGACTCTATTCCCTTGTTCCCCGTCAGTATCGATTTGACAACCTTACATACAATATCAAAGTATACCTGTCCCCAACCGTGAATGCATTTGCCATGGCCGACGGTACGATCAGGATCTATACCGGGCTCATGGACATGCTGGATGACGAGGAACTGATGTTTGTGGTCGGGCATGAAATGGGGCATGTTGCCCAAAAGCATATCAAAAAGAAGATCATGGTGGCCTATGCCGGACGCGCGGTCCGAAAGGGGATCGCTTCCCAGGAAAATGCGGCCGGGGATATCGCCCGATCGGTTTTGGGCGGTATTCTGGAAAGCCTCCTCAATGCCCAGTTTTCACAGCAGGAGGAGCGCGAGGCCGATGATTTCGGTCTCCTGTTTATCCATGATCAGTCGATCAACCCCTCAAAGGCTGTATCTGCACTCAAAAAGCTGGCAACACTGGGTAATTCACACAGTTTTCTGTCCAGCCATCCGGCACCGGCAGCCAGGGCCAAGAGACTGTATGCGCAGATTCAACGGCCGGCCGCCGACCAGATCAGTCGCCTGGATGAAAAAGATTCCAGTGGTTGGCTGGACAGGCTTATGACATGGATTAAGGGGCTGATGTTCGGATAGGTGAAAGCGGTGTCAGGCCTTGCCGATAAGATAGAGGCCATAGGCGGCAAACATATTGGGGAAAATCCGGATCTCATTTCCCTCCCGGTGTTCATTCCGGGTATTGATGGCCGCCCGTTTGATGATCCTGAATCCTGCCGCTTTTGAAAACCGTTCAAAATCTTTCAGGCTCAAGACGCGGATGTTCGGTGTGTTATACCACTCATAGGGCAGCGAGCGGGTCACGGGGGCACGTCCGGTCATCAGGTACTGGAGCCTGACCTTGTAGTGTCCGAAATTGGGAAAACTGACCACCCCTTTCTGGGCCACCCGCATCATGGACCGGATCAGGCGCTGGGGTTCATAGACCTGCTGAAGGGTCTGGGAGCAGATGGCATAGTCAAAGGTGTTGTCCGCATAGTCTTCAAGTTCAGTATTGATATCCCCCTGGAGCACGGAGATCCCCTTTTCGATACATCGTGCCACACGGGATTCCTTGATTTCAATGCCCCGTTCCTGGACCTGCTTGGTGGTTTTTAGAAAATGCAGCAGGTCGCCTTCACCGCACCCGAGTCCGAGAACCCGCGAGCCCGGAGCAATCCATGAGGCGATAATGCTCAAATCATACCGAATGAGCGGGGCCTGTACAGAGGCGTCAGGATTCATACCGGGCACTCCTTAAAAAACCGCGGATCATATCAGACAGCCTCGGGTTGGGCAGCAGGAACGCATCATGTCCCCACTGGGCATCGATTTCACAAAAACTGACGTCCAGATCGTTTTTTT
Organism: Desulfobacteraceae bacterium; assembly: GCA_004796375.1. GTDB lineage: Bacteria > Desulfobacterota > Desulfobacteria > Desulfobacterales > Desulfobacteraceae > MADRE2. The sequence goes on along the minus strand of QZLA01000010.1, from coordinate 20,780 downwards.
TCATCGCCTTGACCATCTCCTTGCTCTGGTAGGTTGGGTAGAGCCAGTCAGAGGTGTAGGAAACGACCAGAAAGCGGGATTTCATGGCGGAAAATGCCTTGGCCAGTGAACCGTTTCCATGGTCCTTGGCCAGATCAAAATAATCGGCCGCTTTGGTGATATATAAAAATGAATTGGCATCAAACCGTTCAATAAACTTGTTGCCCTGGTACTGCAGATAGCTTTCCACCTGGAATTCCGCACCGAATTCAAAACTCAGTGCGCTTTTATTCTGCAGTTTCCTCCCGAATTTCATGCGCATGGATTCATCGGACAGATAGGTGATATGCCCGATCATCCGGGCGATGGCAAGACCCATATCGGGCTTGGCACCGGTATAATAGTGTCCCTGGTTCCAGTTGGGATCCGCCATAATGGATTGCCTGGCCACTTCATTAAACGCAATGGCCAGGGCGGAGTGACGGGTGGTTGATGCCAGGATAACGGCTGAACCCACCATGTCCGGGTATCGCACGCACCATTCCAGTGCCTGCATACCACCGACCGAGCCGCCAACCACGCACAGTACCCGGTCAAGACCCAGGTGGTCCATCAATGCTTTTTGAGCGCGGACCATATCCCCCATGGTGATCATGGGAAAATCCATGCCGTAGGCCTGTGTGGTTTCCGGATTGATTGATGCAGGTCCGGTGGAGCCCATGCAGGAACCGATAATATTGGAGCACACCACAAAATAGTGGTCTGTGTCAATTCCTTTGCCGGGCCCGACCATGATATCCCACCATCCCGGTTTCGGATCCTGGGCCTGGTAATATCCGGCCACATGGGAGTCTCCGGTCAGGGCATGAAGTACCAGGATCACATTGTCTTTTTGTGAATTCAATGTCCCGCAGGCTTCATAGGCCAGGGTTACAGGCGACAGGCTTGCGCCGCTGTCCAGCAGAAACCCCGGATCATTTTCAGCAAAGGTAAAAAACTGTTTTTCCACCATGCCGATGCTGGCACCGGTAATATCATGATCGGTATATTCACTCATGGGGCAGACTGCCTGGTTGGGGTTGTTTGAGCTTATACATGCGACAGGGCACGCTCCAGATCCCTGCAAATGTCTTCATGGTGTTCAATCCCGGTGGAAAAACGGATCAGGCACGGGTCGGCCAGTTCCTCCTTAAGTTTTTGCGGGAATGTGGCATATTGGGAGGAATAGGGGTGAATGATCAGTGTTTTGCAATCGCCCAGGTTGGCCAGGTTCAGGATCATGTCCAGGTGATCGATCAGGTTGAAGCAGGCCTGCTGATCCTCAAGGCCGAATGCCATCATTGCCCCAAACCCTTTGTTGTTGAACTGCTGTTTGGCAATGTGATGGCAGGGGTGATCATCAAAACCGGGGTAATTGACCCAGGTGACTTTGGGGTGCTCTCTTAAAAATTGTGCCACGGCCATGGCATTGACCATATGGCGCTCCATTCGAAGACCTAAAGTATCCAGTCCGATGGCGGTTAAAAAAGAATGCATGGGGGCAGGGGTTGCCCCGAAGTTGACATGGTGTTCTTTAAACAGCCTGAAGGAATAGGCAAGATCCCCTTTGGCTTCAACAAACGGTGTAAAATCTTCAAATTTCTCTGCGGACCAGTCAAACCGGCCGGCGTCGAGCACAACGCCCCCCAAGGCAGCACCATGCCCGGAGAGATATTTGGTGGTTGAATGCATTACAATATCAGCCCCCAGTTCAATGGGCCGGCACAGCCAGGGGGAGGCCAGGGTATTATCCACCACCAGCGGAACACCTTTGTCATGGGCCAGGTCGGCAATGGACCGGATATCCGGGATTTCCATCTTGGGGTTGGTGATGGTTTCAATGTACACAAACCGGGTATCATGGGTTATATTTTGGCTGATATCCTCAAGGTCTAGTGGATCAAACAACCGGACGCGGATGCCGTATTTTTTAAAGATGGTGGTAAACAGGGTGTATGAGGACATGAACAGGGACCGGGATGCGGCAAATTCATCTCCTGCCCTCAACAGGGCCATACAGCCGTTGCTGATGGCTGCCATGCCCGAGGCCATCAGGGTCGCCCCTTTGGCAGATTCAAGCAGGGCCAGTTTCTTTTCCAGGAATGAATTGGTGGGGTTGGTCAGTCGCATGTAAATATGATCTTGGGTCTGACCGGAAAAGGTGCGGCTCAAGTTGTCCGCATCTTCATGCCAGTGGGCGGCGGTCTGAAATAGCGGGGGCAATGTGGCACCGCTCCAGGGATTGTCCTTGACCCCGGCATGAATGGCCAGGGTTTCGAAATGATAGTCCTGCTCTCGGGTCATATATTCTCCAAAACGGGGGTGTTTAAAAAAAAGATTAATATCTAATGGGAAGATGGCCGTGTCAACATTAAAGTTGTCAGCAGCGGCAGGTTACATCAGGTCAATGAGACGACCGGTTGTACTTCTCAGTCTCTGACTGATGGTTTTTGATATTTTCCAGAGGAATTTAATTCCCAGTTTGGGGTTTTCATCACAAAGGGCTGCCATATTGTAGGCAGTGATATAAAAGATGATGGTTTCCTGGGCGGCAATGCCGGTAGCTGATCTGGGCTCACCATCGATAAGCGCCATTTCGCCGAAGGTCTGGGAACTGGTGAGTGTGGTGATTTTCTTTCTGTCGGCACCGTCATCTTTGGTAATGTCGATGGCACCCTTTACAATAATGCCCAGGCTTTTGTCTACCTCACCTTCATGAAAAATCACTGCCCCGGTTTTTGCTTTGACCGGTTTGACATACTCACAGATCTGACAGATTTCCTGCCAGGTGAATTCTGTTGCCCATCTTGTTTTTTCGAGGATCTCGGCATACCGGTTCTGGGTGATGACCTTCCCTTCAATATTTCTCTTTTCCACAGGTGTCATATCTCAATGCCTTTCCAATTCCAAACCTTCTACCTTTTTTTTCTCATGGCCCTGATAATGAGATCTCTGTATTTCTCCATCAGTGTAAAGGTATCACCGTTCAATGAATAGCGGTCAGGATCCCAGTCCAAATAGAGCATGGCAACGATTTTTCCGTTGATCACAATGGGAAATACCCCGAATGCAGTTGCAAATTGCTTGTCAATGTACCACAAGGGGATTTCATACCCTTTGGGATTCACTGCCAGGTGCTCGATAACCACCGGCGTATTGTTGTGGAGCGCGTGATTGAACAGGTCCCCCATCCGACCGATCTTGAATTTGAAATGCCGGGTAAAAAAATCTGTGTCGTCTGCCCGGACAAACCTGGCCTCCATCGTCTGCATCGGTTTGTTTTTTATACAGACGCACACCTTTGAGAAATCAAAATTTTTCCAGATATCATCCACAATCCGGGTCAGTACCTCGTGGATGGAAAAGCTGGTATCCATCAGGCTTCCGATGGAGGCTATGCCGGACTCCACGTCCTGTACATTCACCGCGGGTTGAGAAGATGGATCTGTATTCGTATCGATCCTGAGCACTGAGGCGTGCCGGACGATCTTTTCCCAGGATGTCTTCATCAAGTCTGCGGCTTTGGAGGGGCTGATCCCCAGGATATGCCGGTAGAACTCTGAAATCCGGCTGAGTTCACGGCCAACGCTTCCATCCTGGGTGTTGATATTGACAATGTCGTCGGAAAATGAGCAGATGAACCGCCTGAGCATTTCCGGAGAGGCAGCCTCCTCCTTTGTGATTGATCGGGGGGCGGGTTGAAGGGCATTGATAATGGCAGGGGGGAAGTTCCATTTTGAACCGATCAGACGGGCCAATTCACTGTATTTGATGCCGATAACCGCGTATGATGCATCCTCTTTTGAAACCCGACGGGTATTCATATGTTGTCTGACCTGCTGATACACATCCGGTTCAAACAGGGCGACCAGGTATTCGCCGAAATCGTAAAGCATGGCGCTGACCTGGAGTTCCTCAGCATTTCCGTAACCGACATCCAGGCCCACCTGCCGGGCGATCAGGCTTCGCTGGAGCCCCTTGAGTGTTTTCTCCTTCAGCACCTGTTTGGTTGCTTTACTCTGCATCATCTCATAGAGCTTAAGGCTGGCTGCGGCAAGCTTGATCACCTCGGTACCCAAAATGATCATTGCCTCTGAAATGGTGGTAATGCCTTGTTCTGAAAATTGACCATAAAACGAGGAGTTGACCAGCTTGAGGAGTTTGGCGGTAAGGGCCGTATCCTTTACGATCACCCCTGAAATATCCTTGGCAGAAGAATACTTCATCTTGAGAATCTTATTCACATCCCCGACCTGTTCCGAAAACGAGAGGAATGAATCGTCCCGGCTCATTTTTTTGAGGACAGACTGGATGAATGTGTCACTGTCTATGGGGGATTCGTTTGCTGGTGCGGCGGCCTTCTCGCTTTGTTCATCCGCATTAACAGCGCGAATATCGATAAGGTCCAATTCGATACCCGTACGGGAATTATCAGGGTCTGGCATTGACTCTCCAATGTAAAAACGATCTTGAAAAATGGCGGTAATCAATAATATACTTGTAAAATATAGCCTTTTTTGGGGATCATTTCAATTCAATATTCATAAGGGGTGCCGGCCATCAAGGAACAGCAGGGGATAACATCGGATCAGTTCGAGAATATAAAGGAGAACCGCACCCATTTTTCCACCTACAATATGGTCAGGATGAGAGAAACGCTCCGGTACCTGACGCCGGAAAAACTCAAACTGTTTATTGAGATCCCGTTTTTCATACACATGAATACCCCTGACCTGCCGGTGTATGTGGATACAGCTGAAAATATCAGCGGGATATGGAATTTTGAAACGTCCGGGTTCCTGAACGAGGCTGCCCGGATGAGGCAGATCTCATTGAACAATGCCCAAAAACCTTTACCCGGTGAACCCTCCATACTCGGATTATATCATATCGGGTCTCTAGGGACATTTACCCAATCCGTGGGCTCAGATTTTGATTTCTGGGTGATCATAGATAAAAGAAACTGGCCAACAAGGCGATACCAGGGCCTCAAAGAAAAACTGGATCGTATTGTGGCCTACAGCCGGGAGGAGTTTGATCAGGAGGTCACTTTTTTTATCATGGATCAGGAGGCGGTTAAAGAAAACCGGTTCACAAGGGATGAAGCTGATGGCGTCCTTACTGTGCCCGGGATTTTTCTTAAAGAGGAGTTTTATCGCACCTTCCTGATGATTGCCGGGAAAATACCTTTCTGGGCGATTTCACCGGTCGGAATGGACACGCAGTCATATGACCGCTTGTTCCTGTCCGTCTTCGGTACGAATGATCTGGCCGGATTCAGCCGGGACATGATTGATCTTGGGAACATCACGCCGGCCACCGATCACGACATCATCAAGGGGTTGATGTGGCATATCCATAAGTCCAGGATTGACCCGGTAAAAGCCTTGGTCAAGGCCAGTATGATTTTCAGTTACCGGTTCGGGAGAGCGGAGGATCAAACGCTGATATGCGAGGTCGTCAAATCGGGATACCGGCATGCAGGGATTGATGATTACAGTGTGGATCCATACAAGGTGCTTTTTGACCGGATCATCCGTTACCATGAGGCGTTTGACCGCAAAGGGCTGAACCTGATCAAGACAGCGGTGTTTTTCAGACTATGCGGGTTCCCTGCAGTTGGATTTCCGGAAAAAAATTCTCCCAAATGGCAGTTGCTCACCCGGTATATCCGGTCCTGGAATTTGAAACCTGAAAGAATACAAAAACTGCTCAATTATAAAAACTGGTCAGAACATGAGAAACTCGTACTGGAACAGGCGCTCCTGAACCGTCTGAGTATAATGCTTTCAAGAGCAAATAAGGAAATCAAGGGCAGTAGCATGACCAAAGGTGAAGAGGGCGATGCGCATCAAAACTGGACGATCCTCAAACATATGGTCCGGGCACGGCTGAATACAGATACGGATAAAATTCAATCCTGTTCATTGTTCCTCAAGAGGAAAAAATTTGATGGATTCGTGTGCAGGAAGATGCCTGAATCCAGTGAATGGTTGCTCTTTCCCAGGGAAGCCGGCCGGGTTATGGACACCAGCGTGTATCGCAGTCACTATTTTCTCGAACTATTTGGCTGGTTAATGGAAAATCAATTGTATGACAGCAGTGCCGGCAGCATCGATCTGGAAAGCGCGGAAAAGCTATTCGAAACAGGCAGCAAGCCCGTTGACCTGAACCGGATGTACATCTATTTCATGCCCCTCAGGCCCATGACAGACAGCGTATTCGAGGCAGTACCCGTCTGGACAAAAATCATGCTCCTGCTGGTTTATGATTGCTCTACCAGCCTGAACCTGCTGGAAAAGGTCGAAATCCTGGCAGCAAACACATGGGGAGAGTTATACCTGTCGCATATCGATGTGAGTCGTGCCGGAAATGAAGAAGCGAAGTGTAAAGAGATCGTTCACCATTTGAAAAGGTACGACCAAACCGGTGCAAGATTGTCTGTTTTTCAGTTTTCAATGGAACATGACCCGGATATCGTATATAAGATAAAGACAACGATGAACCTGAAGAACTTGAAACTTGGCAGTGACGCCCGCGGCCTTCCGTCCAAAAGGCCCTACCTGGATCTGTTATAGGAGATTGTGAATGAAGGGTAAAGCCATTCTGCTGGTTGATGACGATAAAAGAGAACTGGAGGTACTGCACAGGGCAGTAAAGGGTCTGGGGTTCAGTTCAGTCCTGGCCGTGGACAGCGCGGACAATGCGTGGGCTGTCATGCGGTCAAAGCCGGTGGATTGCGTGATTTGTGCCTATGAAATGGGGGAGATGTCCGGGATTGCCCTTCTCAAAATTCTCAGGCGGGAAAATCAATTCTTCGATATGCCCTTTTTTCTGACTGACGGTGCGTTCACAAAGGTCAAGGTGATCAAGGCGGGCCAGAGCGGGGTGACCGGCCTGTTCGTATCCCCGTTTGACCCCAGCGTGATCAAGGAAAAGCTGACCACCGCCATGGGCCGGCCCATGGAACCGGTTGTACACAAGGCACAGAAATCCTATGACCAGGCGTGTGAGCTGATCAAGAAGAAAGCCTATGATCAGGCACTGAACATATTCGATACACTGGTCAGACAACGGGAAAACCCGGAATATTACTATAATATCGGCTATATTAAAACCGCCCAGGGAAAACACCCCGAAGCCATCGAGGCCTTTTATAAAGCCACCCAGCTTGATCGCCTCTTTGCCAAGGCCTATGAAGAGATGGGCCGGGTTTACAAGCTCATGGGAGACCTTGAAAAGGCGGAAAAATACATGCAGCTGGCTGCTGAAGTCTACATGGATACGGATAAAATCGGTGCGGCTGAAAGCGTGCTCAACGAGTTGCTCGAATCGGGAATGGACTCCTTGAACGTGTTCAATACCCTGGGGGTGCTTTACCGGAAAAAAGGAGACACTGAAGAATCGCTCAAGCAATACAAAAAAGCCCTGAGGGTGCACCCGGATGAGCCTTATATCTATTACAATATCGGACGCCTGTATCTGGATATGAAAGATATGGCCAATGCCCGGGAATATTTCCAGGGCGCATTGAAAAAAGATTCTGGTTTTGAGGAGGCCCGGCAGGTGATCAAGGCCATTGATCTGGGAATGATTTGAGTGGTCAGGATAATGTTTCTTTGCTGTATCCGCCAGTGTGCCTGACGCCTGCAGATAATTTCATTGGATAAATATGGATGTTTTTACCACATTGTGGTATATTGCCCCTGATTTTTTCTAAGAAATAGGGGAGCACACCTGTGAAGATTGTATCCATTGCGTTGAGCAAGAAAAAAGGAACCACCAAGACCTGTGTGGATGAAGCGTTGCTGATCGAAAACCATGGGATAGAGGATGACGCCCATGCCGGGGATTGGCACAGGCAGCTCAGCCTGCTGGCACTTGAAAGTATGGACAGTGCCCGTACCATGGATTTCGATCCACAATTCGGCGATTTTGCGGAGAACGTGGCCACCACCGGTATCGACTGGAAACTGCAACCCGTCGGAAAGCAGTTCAGGCTGGGAAAACAGGCCCTGATTGAAATCACACAGATCGGCAAGGAATGCCATAAAAAATGTGCCATTTATTATCGGACCGGGGATTGCATTATGCCCAGAGAAGGTGTATTTGCTAAAATTTTAAACGGTGGAACGATCCGTGTGGGGGATCCCATTACCGAGGCCGGTTAAACCACTTTACAGACGATAAGGACAAATATGCGAGATCCATATAAACTTGAAGATGCCCATAAAGGTTATACATACGACCAGGACAAGATCATGTCCCCCGAAGATACGGTCAGACGTTTCAAAGAAAAAGCGGCCAGCCTTGAGTTGGATATCCTTCACCAGACCCGGCGTATTGACAATGGTCGGCTGAACATCCCTGTTTACTTCTCCGAGTGCGGTGTCGATGCCAAGCGGGTCACCGGAACCAATAAGCAGATGGGCAAGGGCGGCACACCTGAACAGTCTGAGGCTTCGGCAGTAATGGAGCTGGCTGAGCGGTTCAGTTTTTTCTCATTTGCCAGTGATTCGGCCAACTTTTTTGATGCGCCTTACCTAGATGTTGGAGAGGAACGCCTGCCCTACGACCAGATCGTCAAATCGGTCCATGATAACGAAGAGGACGCGCTTCGCGTAAAATCGATTTTTGAAACCCTTCCCCTGCGCTGGACCCGGGGATTTAATATGACCCGGCGTTCACCGGTATTGATCCCCTTTAACTGGTTTTACATGATCAATGAATTTAATGGTCCCAGTGCGGGGAACTGTAATGAAGAGGCCTTGAGTCAAGGTATATGCGAGCTGGTGGAGCGGCATACATCATCCCTGGTCAGCCACGGCCGGTTGAATGTCCCCGGAATCCGTCTGGATTCCTTTAACGACCCACTGGTTGTTGAGATGCTTAAAAAGTACTCCGACCAGGGTATCAACGTGGTTGCATCGGATTTCACCCTGGATACCGGTATACCGACAGTTGCGGTTCTTGCATGGGACCCGGCCACATTTCCGGAATCAAGTGAAATCGTATGGACGGCCGGAACCTCTCCCGATCCCCAGAAGGCTATGAGCCGCGCCTTGTCCGAGACAGCCCAGCTGGCCGGAGATTTTAACTCAGGAGCCAACTATGTTGCTTCCGGACTTCCCAAGTTTGACAGGGTGGAAGATGCCGGTTATATCATTCAGCCGAATACCATGGTCGACGCGGCCATGCTGCCGAACCTGTCAGACGGCAATATTCGCCTTGAAGTTGAAAAACTTCTGTCCGCCCTTGAACAGCGGGACTTTGATATCCTGGCCATCAGTACGATGCACAGCGGTCTTGAAATTCCCGCGTATTACACCATTATGCCGGGGGCACATTTCAGGGAGCGGGCCGTATCTTCCAGTGTGGGGATGTTTTCTGCCCGCCTGATTACGGAAAATTATGATCCGGTTCATGCGCTGATGAAGTTGGAGGATCTGGAGAAAACCCTGCCCGGGCAGTACTATACCAGTTTCTATAAAGGGTTGATGAATGTTCATATTTATGAACATCAGGATGCCTTAAAAGAGTTTCAGACTGCCCTGGAGCGGGATCCGGTACGTTTGAACATGGCGGATATCTACTCTCACATGGGGGCCTGCCAAAAAGACCTGGGCCAGTATGAACCTGCCATTGAAACCTGTAAGCAGGGGCTGGCAATCGATGAACAGCGCCCTGATATGTACAATACCATGGGCGTATGCCATTTCATGCTCAAAGCACATCAGGATGCCATTGTCAGTTTTGAGCGTGCGGTGGAGATCGATCCTTCCATTGCCATCAATTACGCCAATATCGGTTCCAATTACCGGGAACTCGGGGATAAGAAACTGGCGGTTCAATATTATGAGATGGCGCTGGAGATCGACCCGACCATTGAATTCGCACGGGAGAACATCAAAAAACTGTCTGAAGCAGAATGATGAAACCGGCTGGAACCGGTCACGGGCCCGGGCGTTATTATCATTGCGTCTTCCTGTTGTATTTTTAGACATCTTGTTCTTTGGGGCCTGTATTGACCTCATCAGGACACCTCAAACCTGGTGGTGAATCCATTGGGGATCGAATCCATGAAATAAGGATAGACATTGCAATGACAAAAGGATTTTATTCAGGCTTTATAGCGAATTTACCCGTGGCAGCAAGCGTTGCGGCCTACGGGAGTGTGCTTGGGGTTCTTGCCGCACAAAAGATGCTTTTGTGGACCGAGCTGCTTTTCATGAACCTTTCCATATTCGCAGGTTCGGCACAGTTTGTCATGATTGATATGTGGAAAGCGCCGCTTCCTGTTATGGAAATCACCCTGGCCGTATTGATCATCAATTTAAGGTACTTGCTGATCGGTGCGTCTTTAAGGCCCATTTTTCAAGGTAAATCACTTTCCCAGAAGATTTCCGTCATGCATCTTGTTGCAGATGAGAACTGGGCAGTGACCATGGCGGCTTACCAGAAAGGCACGGGGGTGGATATCTACTTTCTGCTGGGCGGAGGTGTCTGCCTGCTGATTTCGTGGTGTACGGGCACGCTTTTGGGGCACCGCTTGGGAACGGTCATCAGCAACCCGGAGGCGTATGCACTGGATTTTGCCTTTATCGCGGTTTTTACCGCGCTGGCATTCAGCATGTGGCAGGGCAGGCGCAATATCATTCCCTGGCTGACAGCGGCGATACTGTCCCTTATGGCTGAAAAACTGATGCCCGGCAAATGGTACATCATGATTGGCGGTATCGGCGGTGCACTGACCCGTGCGTTTATCTATCAGGAGGATACCCATGAGCTTAGCAGGTAATGATCACGCCATACTGATCACGATTCTATGTTCGGCACTCGTGACGTATGCTTTGAGAATCGGGGGGCTTCTTCTTGCCGAGCGGCTTCCGGCATCCGGCCGGGCCAAAGTGTTTATGGACGCACTCCCGGGAACCATCCTGATTTCACTGATAGCGCCCGGCATAGCCGCCTCTGGTGTCTGGGGCGGGGCGGCTGCCCTGGCCACTGCCGGGTGTGTATACAAAACCGGGAATGTGTTTCTGTCGATGCTGATCGGTGTCGGTATCGTTGCCGTCAGCCGGCAATTGATGTAGCCCGGAACTATCTGTTCCTGCTTGGGTTGATATTTTATTGACAAGTTCGCGCGGATTCACCTAATATTACGCTTTTATCTGGTGCCTTAAAATGAGGTTCGGGATGAATACAGTTTATGGAGAGCCACCTGGAACGCGTTGTCATGACAGATAAGGTATACAAGTATGCGGCCATTGATATCGGATCAAATGCCGTACGTCTGCTGCTTGCCGGAATCTCAAAAACAAAAGAACACAAACGGCCTAAAAAAATCTCCTGGATCAGGCTGCCCATCCGACTCGGTCAGGATGCGTTTCTTCAAGGAGAGATCAGCACAGAACAGGTCAAAAGGTTCGAGCATACATTGACCGGCTTCAAGTATCTGATCAAGGCATTTGAGCCCCGGGATGTCATGGCATGTGCGACCGCTGCCATGCGGGCCGCGAAGAACGGCAAGGAGATCTGCGAGCGGATCAGGGAAAAAACAGATATTCCCATCCGGATCATCGATGGAAAAGAGGAGGCCCGGATCCTTTTTAAAAACAGACTGGTTGACATGGTGCCGGGGGGTATTGCCGCACTCTGTATTGATGTGGGCGGCGGCAGTACAGAAATGACCATATTCTTTGATGACCGAATTGTCGCTTCCCGGTCATTTAATATCGGAACCATCCGTTTGCTCAACCAAACGGTTGATCCATCCGTATGGGAAGATATGAAAGTATGGCTCGAACAAAACACCAAATCTTTTAGAGCGGTTGAAGCCGTTGGCAGCGGGGGGAACATCAATAAGATGTTCCGCCTGGTGGGCGGGAAATCAAACCGGCCGGTTGCCTATGACAAGGTGTTGCGGATGAGGGATTCACTCAATGAGATGAGCCTGGAACAACGGATAGACATCTACAACCTCAGGCCGGACCGGGCGGATGTCATTGTGCCCGGATCGGATATCTATCTGCGGGCCATGGCATGGGCGGATTGTCAGAAGATCCATGTTCCCATGCTCGGGCTGGCAGACGGGATGGTCCGGGTCATGCATGACCGGTACCGGAACGGGGAATTGCCCGACCTTTCGTGAGAAAGGCATATCAATCACGGCTATATTTTTTCTTTTTTCCGCCTTTTCTTGTGAAATTTTTTCTGACGCGTTTTTAACAGCTCGGGTCTCAATGCCGATCCCCGTCCGGAAAGGCTCGGGTTGGTCATGAAGAATTTGTGGGCGTTAAAGGGCTCCTTGTCTGCCTGTATACGGGTGTAGCTGCCGTCAGAATTCAGGGTCCAGCTCTGCTCATTATCTCTCAGGTTGGCGACCATGATCTGGTCCAAAAGCTGCTGGTGAACCGTCGGGTTCACAATCGGAACCAGTGTTTCGATCCTGCGATTCAGGTTTCGGGGCATCCAGTCGGCTGAAGAGATATATACCTTAGCATGGGGGGAGGGCATTTCATGCCCGTTGCCAAAACAGACGATCCTTGAGTGTTCAAGGAATCGGCCCACGATGGATTTCACACGGATATTTGAGCTGAAGCCCGGAATGCCCGGCCTCAGACAGCAGATGCCCCGGACCACCAGGTCTATCTGTACCCCTTCCTCGGAGGCGCGGTACAGGGCATCGATAATTGCAGGGTCAACCAGGGAATTGAGCTTTGCCCAGAGTGTTCCGGGGCGGCCTTCACGGACATGCACGATTTCACTTTCAATATTTTCAAGTATCCTCTGACGAAGGGTCAAGGGGGCAATATCGATCATTTCAAGGCTGACCGGCTTGGCATAACCGGTCATGTAGTTGAATATCTGCATCACCTCTGAGCAGATCTGGGGATCACAGGTGAAAAAGGATAGATCCGTATAAATCTTGGCGGTAATGGGATGGTAATTGCCCGTGCCGAGATGGGCATAGGACACCAGGGATTCTCCCTCACGTCGCACCACCAGGGACATTTTGGCATGGGTCTTTAGATCAATGATCCCGTATACCACCTGGACGCCGGCCCGCTCCATCTTTCTTGCAAATTCAATATTGGCCTCCTCGTCAAACCTGGCCTTGAGTTCCACCAGGGCGGTTACATTTTTACCTGCCTCGGCTGCCTCGATCAGCGCCTGGACGATGGGCGAGTCTTCACTGGTCCGGTAAAGTGTCTGCTTGATGGTCACCACATGCCGGTCCATGCTGGCCTGGCGGATGAACTGAACAACCACATCAAAACTTTCATAGGGATGATGGACAATGATATCTTTGGAATTTATGGCCTCAAAACAGTCATTATTGAAGTCCCGGATCCGTTCAGGGAACCTGGCATGGTATTTGGGAAACAAGAGTTCCTGCCGGTCATCAATAATCAGTTCTTTTGCATCAGCCAGCCCCACATGCTCCACCGGAAACACATCATCCGGGGAGACAGAAAGCTGATTGGTCAGGAAATTGACCAGCTCATAGGGCATATGGACATCAACAGTCAGATTGACCACATTTCCGCGGCGCCTCTGGTTGATGGCCGTTTGAAAGGTTCGTACCAGGTCTTCGGCCTCTTCATCGATTTCAAGTTCACTGTCCCGGATCACCTGGAAATGTCCTGAATTCAACAGCTTGTACCCTGGGAACAGTTGGTCATAATGCATCTGAATCACCTGGTGAAGCTGGATAAACCGGATCGATTCACCAGGCAGGCGGATAAAGCGGCGCAATTCCTTGGGCAGGATAATGATGGCAAGCATGGATTCACCATTATGATCATCCTGAAGATCCAGGACCATACCGTTCCCCAGGTTGGGAATAAAGGGAAACGGGTGAGCCGGGTCCACGGCAAGGGGGCTGAGAACAGGGAATATTTCAGACATGAATTTATGCTGCAGCCAATCGGTCTCTTCAGCGGTGAGCATGGTCTGGTTCACGATGGAGATCGATTCCTCCTTGAATTCACTGACCAGGGTTTTCAGGCACTGCAGGGTCATCTGGTTTAATTCGATCACCATCCCCTCTATGGCCTTGAGTTGATCCTCAGGCGTCATGCAGTCCGGGCTTTCACTGGTTGCCCCGGTTTTGATCTGGGCTTTAAGGCCCGCGACCCTCACCATATAAAATTCATCCAGGTTACTTGCGGCGATGGATAAGAACCGGAGCCGTTCCATTAACGGATGGTTCGTATTCAGGGCTTCCTCCAGCACCCGGTGATTAAACTGGAGCCAGGACAGTTCCCGGTTGAGAAATCGTTTGGGGGAGCTGAAACTTACTTCAACGCCGGCCTGAATCCCCGCCGGCTGGTCATTTCCCGTAAGACTCATATTGTTTACACCTTCTTGTATCATGGATTCTTGTCTTATTGATACCGGTTGATCATATCCGGCAATTGTATGTTCAGTATATTAAAAGCGTGTTAGAAAAACGTTATGAAAAGGCATGATCTATGGTCTGGGGCGAAATCGATACAACCATAGTGTTCAGAGTGAAACACATGTGTATCTGTTTTGACGGAAGAGACCCTTGTGTCAACGCAACCAAGCGTATGTGTAATTTGGTATGATTATTGAAAGGTTAGATTTGACACAAACATGGCTCTGACCTCGATGGTGAGGTTTCAGCCGGGCAATACCCATCAGATGATACGTTTAAGGAGGTGTACATGGATATTCAATGGACCTATTACAGAAAAGGGTGAAAATCCTGCGAAAAGGCTCAAAAGTTGTTTGAGCAGAAGGGGATAGAGATGAAAAATATTTCTGATGCCAGGAAGGAAAAGCTTGAACAGGACAAGGCATGGGATATCATATCTGCTGCCGGAAAAGTCTATATCGGCAAAGGAAAGAAGACCCTTGAATATGAACCCCTGGAGGAGAATAAAGCAGAAATCCTCAGTGCGGCTCTCGGGCGTACCGGAAACCTGCGTGCACCAACGGTTCAAACCGGTGACGCCATCTATATCGGATTCAATGAGTCGATTTATGATCAGGGATAACCGTACCGATCAGATCTCTATCTGACCGGCACGGATACGATCAAGGAGGGATGTATGCGCTGCTGCCGGAAAATCATGATGACCGGCGCAAGCGCATACATACCGGTCATCCGGGTCAGCCCACACACCGCTTGAATCCATCCAGTCCAACGCGCTCGATCAATTTACCCAGCCGCTCACCAGGCTTGGCATGTTCCTTGTAGTGACTGACCACTTTGTCAACGGCTTCAAGGACCTGGTCATCATCCAGGCCGTCGATCAATTCCTGCCCGATGCGGGGTTGGGATCCGACATTACCGCCGATGGTCAGGGTCCATCCGTCTTTTTTACCGATCAGTCCGACATCCCTGACCCATGATTCCGAGCAGCTCAGATGACACCCGGATACCGCCATTTTGAATTTACCCGGCAACTCATATGCATGGTATTTCTTATCCAGAGCCATGCCGATTTTCAGGGCATCCTGCTTTCCGATCTTACAAAATGTGTCTCCGGGGCAGGTGCGGATACTGCGGACACACAGCCCCACGGCCGCACCTTTGTCCAGGCCCAGTTCCTCCCATACATTATCAATATCCTCCTCTTTCAGGCCCACAATGGCAATCCGTGTGGCTCCGGTAATCTTAACGGCAGAGACCTCATACTTCTCAGCCACATCGGCAATCCGGCGGAGAAGATCCGGGGTGACAAGACCACAGGGGATATGGGGAGCAATGGCATAAATGCCTTTTTCAGCCTGGGGGATGGCGCCTTTTTCACCTAGTTTCAGCATAATTCTATCCTTATTCATAATTGGCGTTAATTAGATTATTTACAGACCCGTTTATTAACAAAAATTTTCACAAAAAAAAAGGTAAGCCGTTAGTTTTATTGCCGGTTTATGTGCTGTAAGCTTTGACTGTAAGGGGTTTCGGGATTTTCCACCCCTTGACAGCTCTCAAAACTGAATTATTTTACTAAGCAAATACAATCTTAACGGATGTCGTGTAAAGTTCTTTTACCGACAAAGGGCTGCACCTGAAACATTCGGCAAACAGCAGCCTGACAACCCAATAAACAGGAAAGGAGACGCTATGCAAAAGGAAACGTGTTTGGATTGCGGCAATCTCTTACCTGCAGACTACAATATTTGCCCGGTTTGCGGATGGGACAGAGATTATAAATCGCCCAAGGAGCATCCGATTCCGGATGAACTTCTCAACTCTCTCACGGATGATATCATTCCGGCACAGTACATCGACTGCTGATTCATGAAGCGGGGTTCAGGCGGGAGCAGATCAATCAGCTGATGCCCTCTGAACCCTGATTTGTGCACCTGACTCGTGATAAGGGTCTGATCCGGCAACTTTAGCTCACCCTACGTCGGCCAGGCGTTCCAGCCGTCAAGCAGGCGCTTTAGCCGTCAAGGCAGGCGTACTATTCGCTAAGGCGTTCTTTGAGGCTCTCGAAAATCGCCTCCTGCTCGTCCAGGATTTCAAGTATGATGCCCATATGGGTCATGGGATTCATAATGACGGAGCGCAACACCACAATATCATGGTGGTCCTCAGGTCTGATTTTTAACCGGGTACGGGATACAAAGCTCTTTCCAGCCTCCCGTTGCCGTCGTTGAATCGTAATATTGATCCGGTCCAGCTGCTGATTGATTTCAGTTTTAAGGTCAGGGTCGGCCTGTCTCAAACGCTGCCGGGTTGACGGTGGTATCAGTCGGTAGGTGAGAATATTGAGCTCAGGAGCCGTGACCAGGTCGAACATATCCCGTTTATTAATTTCATCGGCAAAATGGCGGGCGGTCCGGATGCCGTGATCAATCATGAGACCGTAACCTCGTGTTCCCATGATCTTGAGGGCAGAATCCAGAATCAGGGAATTGGCTTCCCGTGATCCTTCCAGGGTTTTGATTCCCAGATCCACACTGCCAGGCCGATTGACATAGCTGGCATGATAGACAATGTGATCCATCACGTGGGGATCTTTAAAATAAACCATACCGCTGGTCATGGGCATGTAAAACTGTTTGTGGCTGTCAATGGTGACGGAATCCGCCCGCTCGATACCCGTCAGCAGATGATTGTACTGTTCTGACAGCAGGACCGGACCTCCCCAGGCCGCATCCACGTGAAAATGGATACCATATCGGTCACACAGGTCGGCAAGAGCGGGCAGCGGATCAACAATACCGGTCTCTGTGGCACCGGCAATACCGACAACGGCAGCCACCCGGGTGTGGGGATCCAGGTGACATTCATGGAGCATCCGTCCCATTTTTTTTAAGTCAACCCGGTGATGATCATCCACATCCACCGGAATGATATTATCACTGCCGATACCCAGGATGCCGCCTGCTTTTTTCAAGGAAAAATGCCCGCGCCGGGACACCAGAATAACAATGCGTTCCAGGTCATGGGTTTTCATCGCCTTTAACAGGCCATCCTTTTCAATGCTTTCAAAACCGCTGCAGGGAGTGAAAAGCCGGTTGCGTGCAACCCACAATGCCGTGATATTGGCCGTGGTCCCGCCGGTGGTAAATACACCCAAAGAGGTGTCAACGTTCTGGACATGGGTATCATAAAACGCGTGATCAAATTTAAAGATCAAGCGGTGGATCTTGGCAAGAATCTGCTTTTCAAGAACGGACAGGACCTTGCTGGTTTCAAGTTTGATCACATTCTGGTTCAACGCCGCGGTGATCGCCTTGAGATGGACCATAAAAAAGGGGATCGCAGAGGTCATGTGCCCGATAAAATAAGGGGAGGCCACATTGACTGCCCTTGGCGCGATCTCATTGATGATATCGGATATCACATCTCCCAGCTTTTTTTGGGGATTTTTATTAATGATGGTGTCCGTATACTCTTCAGCCAGCCTGACCAGGCTGATCTCTTCGGTTACCCCGACATGCTGGTTTAGAAAGTCGTGGAGGCCGAAGAGGATCTGCTCCATATATTTGACCAGGGTCTTCTTGCTGGCCTCATCCTCGGGGCGGATGAATATCCTCTGAAGGCTCTGCCAGTCTGCAACAAGTTGGGGTTTTCTTTCATCTGGGGACATGGGCTTTGTTTTTCCGCTATTCTTTGGTATATCTTTTCAAATTCATGACAACAGCTCTTACCTGTTTTGAGATTGAATAGTCAATTGTTATAATGGCATGATCATAAAAAATTTTAAAGGTCTGGGGACCTTGGGGAGAAAAAGATGCTGGATCTCCATCAAAATGACGTACTCACCCGGGTTGTCCGGTATAATCTGATCCGGGAAGGAAGGATGATATACATTGACGTGCACCAGAAGGTTCAGGGCCATTTAGCGGCCAATTTTATTGCAGTACCCAATCTGGTCAATATTATCGCCACACCCGATTACCAAGGCGTTGGAAACAACGAAAAGGAAGCGATTACCGATTGCCTGAAAAAAATCAAAGGTAAAAATATCGAAGAGATATTTCCCAAAAAGGCGGATCACCAACCGGATATCACCAATTAAATAAAAAAAGGGACCTCCCGGTTGGGCAGTCCCTTTTTCATCATTATAAAGCCGGTCGTGATATCAGACCCGGTTTTCAGTACCCATGGCCAGCCCCAGATCCAGTGCTTTTTTATTCATCTCCATGAAATCTTCAGGGATCGTGGTTTCAAGGACCCGGATGATGGATTCGGGTTCGAGCAGTTCGGACAAGCCGATGAGTGCGCCCAGCATGCAGATATTGAACACGATGGGTTTGCCGATCTCTTTCATCACGGTGTCGTACAAGGGCAGGCTGATGTGCTTGGCATCCACCTTTTTCTGCGGTTTGACATACTTGCCGTCCACGAGCAGCAGACCGCCCGGTCGAATAATTCCGGAAAACTTGTTGTAAGCCTCCTGGGTCAGGGTCACCAGGATATTGGGCTGGTTTACCTTGGGGAAAAAGATGTCTGATTCGGATATGATGACATCGCTTCTGGTGGCCCCGCCTCTGGCAGCAGCACCATAGCTTTGAGACTGTATGGCATTTTTCCCTTCATAAATGACTGCGGCTTTGGCCAGAATGATGGCAGCCGTGATCACACCCTGGCCGCCTGAGCCTGAAAAAACCAATCTTGAACGTTCCATTATCTTTTCCCTTTCATTGCCTTTTCGATGACCAGATCATAGGCGTCACAATATTCAGGGACCTCCGAGTTATCGACAAAAATTCCCCGCTGGATCAAGGTCGGATCTTTTTCAAGTTTTTTAGATCCGATCTTGACCGTCCGCTGCTTGTAATACTCAAGCATCTCCACCGCACCGCCGACTTTGTTTTTACGGCCGAAATGGGTGGGACACTGGGACAGGATCTCCACCACGGAAAATCCCTTGTGCCGGATCGCTCTCTTGATCAGATCGATACTTTCCTGGGGATGGTATACGGTTGAGCGGGCCACAAATGTCGCACCAGCGCTCACGGACAGGTCCACCACATCAAAGTTCCGGTCAATGGTCGAGTAGGGAGCTGTGGTTGCTCGTTTACCCGGTCCGGAAAGGGGGGAAAACTGGCCGCCGGTCATGCCGTAAATCCGGTTGTTCATCACGATGGCGGTGATGTCAATATTTCTCCGGGCGGCATGGATAAAGTGGTTCCCTCCGATGGCCAGCGCATCACCGTCTCCCATGGGCACAATGGCGGTCAGGGAGGGCTTGGAGAGCTTGACACCCGTGGCAAATGCCAGGGCCCGGCCGTGAATGGTGTGCAGGGAGTGAAAATCAACATACCCTGAGATTCTTGAAGAACAACCGATTCCTGAAGTCATGACAATTTCGTTTTTGTCCAGATCCAGCTCTTTGACCGCTCTGAGCAATGAACCGAGAACCGTCCCGTGGCCGCATCCCGGGCACCACATCTGCGGGAAAAACCGCTGTCGGATATAGCCGGTGACATCATAATTTTTCTTGCTCATCTTACACCCCCTTGCCCTGGATCACGCGTAACAGGGTTTTGATATCTGTCGGCGTAATCAACTGACCGTCGATTCGATTGGCCAGAAATACATTATATGGGTTGTCCACTGCATTTTTAACCTGGGTCAGTACCTGGCCCATATTCATCTCCACAACAATCACGGCCCGGGCACCCGCACATTTCTCCCGAACCAGATCCGATGGGAACGGCCAGAGGGTCTGCAGTTCAAGAACACCGATCTTAACACCTTTGGCCCTCCGGTTCCTGGCCAGGTGGATGGCGGACCTGGCAGAAGAACCATAGGAAACCAGAATATATTCTGCATCGTCCAGCCAGTATTCCTTGTACCGGCAGATGTCATTCACATTGTTTTCAATTTTATCCACCAGGTGGTGAAGCAGTTCCGAGACCAGTTCAGGATTATTGCTCGGGAACCCCCACATATCATGGAACAGCCCGGTCACATTGTACCGGTGCTCGGCCCCGAAGTCAGACATGGGCAGTCGCCCGTCCTCCCGGGGCAGGTAGGGATGATAATCCACCCCTTTTTTCACTGAAGTTCTCAGCCGCTGGACCACCGGAATCGTACCGGGTTCCGGAATCTCAAGCTTTTCCCGCATATGGCCGATCACCTCATCCAGCAGCAGGATCACCGGCGTGCGATAGGTTTCGGCCAGGTTGAACGCCTCAACCGTAATTTTGAAAACATCCTGGTGGTTGGATGCGGTCATGGCAATGATGGCGTGATCACCATGGGTGCCCCATCTGGCCTGATTGACGTCTCCCTGGCTGACATGGGTCGGGTTACCGGTGGATGG
>QZLA01000265.1 GCA_004796375.1 Desulfobacteraceae bacterium | reverse complement strand
TGATCATCTCTGCCGCGTTCATATACTTGGGCGCCATGGCAGCCTTATCAAAATAGGAGTTGGCACTGATGCCATGATCCTTTGGCCAGGCCCCGCATGCAATGGAGACATTGTTCACATTGGTCACACTGGGAAACACACCGGACACCTCCTTGAAAAAGCCGGTGTTCATCATCTCCTGGAAAAAGGGCATCTCAATGGTTTCAAGATATTCCATATCAAGGCCGTCCATCATGGCCACAATCGTGCGTTGGGGTGTACTGGGCATAGCAGTCCTCCAAACAGGTTCGGTTTGACCCGGGTTAATTGAGCGGGGCAGGCTCACACAGCAGGTAACGGGTCAGGTCCAGGTTGTAATTGAGTTCCCGGTATTTGGGATAGATCCCGTCCTGGTTGTAGATCAACAGGGGGATCTCCATTTCATACAAGGAGCCGTGGCTGCGGTATTCCGGGGGAAGGGCGATGCTTTCGTCTTCCAGGTCACCAAACACCGTGTCAATATCCGGGATCACCACCAGGTCGCCGATCCTGGAGGACATCAGGCTGAATTTGTCGGCTGCCATGCCGCCGTCCAGGACTGTTTCGATTCCGGCCAGCCCCTGGAGGGTTTTCACCACGCCTGCCCGGTCGCTTTCATGGTTTAAATACACATAGGATACCCCGCCGAACCCGCCATGGTGCTTCAGCAGCCGGTCGGCCACCGGAGACACGGCAAACTTGACCGGTGTTCCCCGATTGGCACACGCCTTTGCAAGATCCCAGCACCGCTTTTTATAGTTCATCCCGTGATCAGCGGTCACCACAATGGTGAACTCCGGATTCTCCTCATGAAACCGGCCGATATACGCATCGATCCGTGTCATGAATTCCAGGGACTCTTTGGCCTCTGGCGGCCACATGTGCATGGGATAATCCGTGGTATGAAGGTAGACAACGCCCATGGCCGGATCGGACTTGACCAGATCCAGGGCAATATCAAACAGCCAGTAGTTGATCTCAGTCGAATACATGGGCGGCGGTGTGCCGTATTTATTCTTTATAAGCTCAGTGGGTTCCTCGGCCGCCACGGCAATGGTGGCCCGCTGGCCCATGATCTTGGTGGTTTTAGATTTGCAGGTCAACAGCGCCGTGGACATGCCCGAACCGTTGAATTGATCAAAAATGGTGGGCGCGGTCAGGAACGATTCATCCTCCAGGAACAACGCCTGGTCCGTGGCATGATCATAATAACAATTCGTGGTCACCCCATGGTCTTCGGGCCAGCAGCCGCAGGCAATGGAGATATTGTTGGCATTGGTCAACGAAGGGAAGATGCAGGAGCCGGCCTTGAAAAACCCCTGTCTGGCCATGCGTTTCATCACCGGCATGTCAGAGGCATAATAGTAGTCCATGCCGAATCCATCAATCATAAACACGGCGGTTTTCTGTTTCAAATGTGCGGTCATAGAGCGTCCTTTACAAAAATCAGGGTCTACATGAATTTGCGGCGGGCATAGATACTGAACTGCTCCACCGATATTACCAGGGCGAAAATGTACAAGATAATGGCCGCGGCCTGCTGGTACTCAAACATGTCCATGGCCACCTTGAGCTCGATACCGATACCCCCGGCCCCAACCAGCCCCAGGACCACGGAGGAGCGCACCGCCTTTTCCAGGGCGAACAGGGAAGAATTTACAAAAGAGGGCATGGCTGCCGGGACCACGGCCGACATCACGATGAAAAACTTGTTGGCCCCAATGCTTTTAAGGGCATCTTCCGGCCCGGGGTCCACCTCTTCCATGGCCTCGGCAAAAAATCGGCCGCAGAACCCGATGGTATCCACAATAATGGTCAGGGTGCCGGCAAACACCCCCAGCCCGACCGAGGCCACAAAGATAACGGCCCACACCAGGTCCGGTACGGAACGGCAAAAGGCAATCACAAACCGGGTCACATGAAACACCACCGGGTGGGGCGTGTTCCTCCGGGTGGCGAGAATCCCCAAAAAGAAGCTGATCACAATACCGACCACCGCACCCACCAACCCCATCTGGAAGGTTTGAAGAATCGCTTTTGAGATACTGGCAAACCGGTCAAAATTGGGCGGTGTCATCTCATTGACCAGCCGGAACAGGTTGGGCAGCCCGCGGATCAGGTCGCTCACCGACAGGCCGCTGCCC
Source organism: Desulfobacteraceae bacterium (assembly GCA_004796375.1). Taxonomy (GTDB): domain Bacteria; phylum Desulfobacterota; class Desulfobacteria; order Desulfobacterales; family Desulfobacteraceae; genus MADRE2. Next base: position 4,640 of record QZLA01000265.1, on the reverse strand, counting down.
TTAAAGGACCAGACAATAAAAATCACCACCGCGATATATCCGGCAAACTTCCATGCCGGCGGCATCATGATCCGGTCCGGCATCTCAGTGGTAGATTTCACGTAACTCTCCTTTGGTAAAAAGGCTGGATCTGTCATCAATGATCAGCCGGCCATGCTGCAGCGCCAGGATCCGGTTGGAATACTGGATGGCATGATCCAGGTCATGGGACACGTAAAAAAAGGTGATCCGTTCCTGTTCATTGAGTTCCATAAAGAGCTCCATCACCTCCCGGCCCACCCGGGGATCAAGGCTCGCCACAGGCTCGTCGGCAATCAGAAAATCCGGGCGCTGCATCAACGCCCGGGCAATGGCCACGCGCTGGGACTCCCCGCCGGACAGCATATCCGCCCTGCTGGCCGCAAGATGGGGCAGCCCCACCTTTTCAAGACATGCCATGGCTTCTTCCCGGATCTCTCGTGTCGAAAAGCAGTGGCGCCAGGTCCGCAGCCCGCCTTTTCTGCCAATGGCCCCGAGAATCACATTGGAGAACACCGACAGCCTCGGGATCAGATTGTGATGCTGAAAGACCAGGCCCACCCGGCTGCGGAGCACCCGAAGCTGGGCCCGGTTCAGATCCAGTATCTTTTGATTCAAAAACTCAATCTCTCCCCTGTCCGGTTCGATAAGTCGAAGACAGCACTTGAGCAGGGTGGACTTGCCGCTGCCGTTCCCGCCGATCAGCGCCACCGCCTCCCCCGGCATGATGCCAAACGAGACATCCTCGATCACATTGCCCCGGCCCTGGTAGGTCTTGAGCAACGAATTGACCCGCAGGCAGGCCGACCCATCTTTCACGTGTTCTGCAAATGACAAGGAATCCGATTGAACGAGCATATGCATCTCCTATTCAACAAACCCGGCAAACTTGGGGTAGCCGATGGTCCGGTACATGGAGCGGACATAGTTGTAATCCTGATCTTTTACCGTGGGCAGAAACTTCATGCCGGAGTATTTTTTGTTGTCGCTGCCCTGGAGGATGGCCGCAACCAGCTCGTCTGAATGGTCGATAAACACTTTTTTCATGGTGTTGATCAGCTGGGGATCCACATGTTTTGCCGCCAGCAGCACATCATTGGGCAGGTCCGGCCCGCGGGCGATCACCTTAAAGGCGCCGGGCTGAAGTTCCTTGTCTTTTGCCCTCAGTTTAATGAACTTGTCCGTGGTCATGCCCCATGCAGAGACATCCCCCCGTTTTAAGGCCTGCCATCCCAGATCCACACTGGTGTGCACCACGCTGACATCCTTTAACGGATCCAGCCCGTTATCCGCCATGATCTGCATGGGCGCCAGGTGCTTGGACGTGGATCCCACACCGCCGATGGCCACTTTTTTTGTCTTGAGCTCTGCCACAGAATTGATCCCGCTGTCTGCCAGCACGACCACGGAACAGAAATAATCGGGCCGGGAGAACCCAACCACGGGCTCTGCATCGGTCAGTTTCTTGAACACCACGTATTCTGCAGGGCCGGTCAGGACAAAGTCGACATTCTCTGACTTGACCGCTTCCACGGCTGCCGTGCGGTTGGGCACGGGAAAAAATTTAACCTCCATGCCGGTCTTTTCAGACAGCACATCTCTAAATGCACCAAACTCTCTTTGCAGCATCTCCAGCCCCTCAATGTCCGTCACGGCCAGACGCAAGGTCTTTGCCGCATACACATGGGCCGGAACAATCATGGCCGCCGCCACAATCAGGAATATGCCAAACACCAGATGTTTCAAAAGCTTCATGGGTCCCTCCTTCTTTAAATAATGTGGATGTTCCATTAAAAGTTACTGCACCAGGATGGTCGAAATCTTAATCAGGTTTTATTGAAAGCAGGTTAAGATAAGATTACCGCAATATTAATTTGGCTTGTTTTTCTCTGTAAACTATATAACTTTTATTTATATTATGATATGCAGGCCTTGATGAACTTTACACTCAGACAATTGCAAATATTTTTAGCCGTGGTTGAAAACGGCAGTGCCCTGTCCGCCTCCAAAAAATTGAACATCTCCCAGGCCGCAGTGAGCTCCGCAATAGCCGAACTGGAATCCGGCCTTGACGTGGTCCTGTTTGACCGGTGGAAAAAAAGAATGGTCATCAATGACAGGGGCCGCCTGCTCATCCCCCAGGCCCGGCTGATCCTGTCCAATGCACGGGAACTGATGCAGTCGTTCAGCGACAACGGCAATATGCTCTCCGGCACCATCCGCCTGGGCGCCAGCCGCACCATCTCCAGCTACGTGATCCCCAATGTCCTGACCCGCTTTGTGGAAAGCCATCCCCTGGTCAAGTTTGAAACCACCAGCTTTAACAAAACCAACACCATCTCTAAAGTGGAAGACTTTTCTCTGGATATCGGCATCATTGCCGGTGAATGCAACAAAACCGATATCCAGATCATCCCATGGATGACCGATGAACTCTGCGTATTTTCAAGCCCAAACCATCCCCTTGCCGCAAAATCCCGTATCACAATCAATGACCTGTCCAAATGTGAATGGGTGGTCAGAGAAGAGGGCTCCGGCACCCTGGAGGTCTTTTTAAACGCATTGCCCAACCGGATCAAACCGCTGAAAACCATCATGGAATTCAACAATCTGGAATCGATCAAAAGAACCGTAGAAAAAGGAAAAGCCCTTGGCTGTATTTCTAAAGCCGCACTTCAAAGAGAACTGGACGCCGGTATATTAAAAGAGACCCCGACCCCGTTTTTGAACCTTCGCAGAAACTACTCATTCCTGGTTCACAAAAACAGGAGGAAAAGCGCACTAATCAACGCCTTTTTATCCGAAGCCGGTAATGCAAGTCAGGATCTGTAACAAAGACAAAACTCAAAGGTATTGTTGATTTTCTTTTGCATTTTTGATTGCAGGCCTCAAATCGATCATTGATTAAGCTTCGTGCTTTTTTGGGGCTACTGCTTTGACTTTCTCCAAGGATTCCTGCTTGTTTTCTGATGCATGGATTGCCTTGAACACTCAGTCATTTTGTTATGATGATCAACAACGAATTCGTTCTTCTAAAAAATGAACGATACATCTTTGCCGGAAGGGATATGGGGATTTAATGATCGGAATTTATTTCAAAATTCTTTTTTCCCGCCAGGCAAGTGATTCCTCTTTTGGGTGATACTTCTTTAGTTGCGGTAAAAGGATTTTTCGTTTATCCAGTTTGATAATATCGCTACATCCCTCCAATCTATCATCCAGTTCCGGGGATACATGCCAGAGATCATCTATCCCAGGCACAAGCAGAAATTTGTCCATTGCCCAGTGATGGTTTTTGCACAATGCAATACCGTTGCATGGATCATCATCCTTGGAAATGCTGAATGGAATCAAGCGGGCTGCGTCAATGATGAATAATCCGTTTAGATTAATTCTCAAGCCACAGGCGGCACATCGGTAATCATAAATCTCTCTGATAATTCTTGAAAATGCGGTTGAACGGGATTGTGTTCGCTCTATTTTCTCGCCAACCTTTCCTGGGTTGCCTTCAAGTTTTGTTTGGTAGGTTGTTATATCTTTTTCGTCTTCAATGATTTGCTTAATTCTGATTTCATGTTTTCTAAAATATGTCTCAATAATCGTCTGCCTGAGCTTATTCAGTTTTTCTGGATCCCTCAGCGATGAAAACAGTTCCTCTTCCAAGTAGGCATAGCTGACTATATCTAAAAATTGTTTTGTGCTTCTTGGAGTTCGAATGGCTTCATATGCATCCTCTTTTCCCGGGAAGGGCTTATGATGTATGAGTTGATCTCCCCGAAGATGAAAGAAGGGCAAGATAGGATTGAACGAATCTTCTTGGGATTTTACAATTTCAAAATACCGTTTGAAAAGCTCGAGCAGTAATGGGGAATATGCTATTTTATTTTCATTAAGTTTTCCATTCTCAATCAATGAGAGAATGGCTAAAAGCATGGCCGGTTTGTGAGGCCTTTTATACCCCTTGACCACTCCTGTTCTCAATGTCTGGGCTTTCTTAAGGTAATCATCAAATAGCATTTGAAGCACCCTGGGTTATTATCAATTTAGAGGTTGAGTAGGTTCTTCCAATCAACAGGGCTATAAAAACCGATTTTAACACTATCGGTTTAAAATGGATTCATAGCTTAATATGCGATTTCATAATTTAATATGCCTGTACCCCATATTTTAAAAGCAATCTGGGCAGAACATCATCAAGGTTAAGCACATCGTCATCGGTCAATTCGATAAGGTTGAAATCATACTTCTTATAAATTTCTTGTTTTTCCTTCTTTCTTGCCAGATATTTTTCATTATTTTCAAACCCCCAGAACTCTATGTATACTTTCCCGGTAGGAATATAAAAGTCAGAGTATACATCTTCTTCAATGGGTAGCTTTCGTTCATAAGCATGAACAAGCTCGGCCATATATAACCAGTTATCAATTATCATTTCAGCTTTGGATCGGACAAAATGTCCGTCTGTAGCACGGTGCTTGGCTTCAAATTTTTCTCTGAATCCATTGTTCTTTTTTTCTGTTAGTTTTTGCTCTACCTTCTCTTCCTTGGTGCCTTTAATATCTTCAACGGAGCTGTTCAGATTTTTTGATTCGAGAATGGTTTCGGGCCAGCGGATAAACGGG
>QZLA01000025.1 GCA_004796375.1 Desulfobacteraceae bacterium | reverse complement strand
TAAATAGCACAACCCGATTAATTTGACACGGGTTTTATGCGTTGTTATACTAAGGTTAAATCAACTTGCGATCCATCTCACCAGGACAAGGTTAAAAAGATACGATAACCGGTATTGTTTGGAACACGATTTCAACCCTTGTATTAGCAGCGATAACCTTAATTAAATTCTTCAACAGGCAGCACCTGCTCGCCTTGCTGCCGTGGGGAGGGGAAAATGGCCGGAAAAACAGACCCCAGGTCTCTTCTTTACCACCTTGATGCCGTGAAAAAAGACAAGCGTGTGTTTGAAGATGCCTTTCAAAGCGTGTCCAGGATGATTTTGGATGCCGGAATCCGCAAGGTGACCGTCAAGGGAAAAACCACCTACCAGTTTGACCTGTTCAGCCAGGGTAAAAAACATCTTGTGGGAATGTTCAATGAAATCAATAGTTTTGTCTCCTTTGTAAAGGATGCGTCCGAGGGAGGATCATCCCGCGAAATGGCCTTTGTGCTGGTGGGAGAACCGGGCAACGGTAAAACCTTTTTTGTTGAATATCTGTGCGCACGATACCGCGATTTTCTGATGATTCCCCGGAATAAAAAGTATACGTTCCGGTTTAAAGGTCTTGAGGCCCTCGGGGGATTCGGCAAAATCCAGAGCATTGAATCCCAGACCTATGAGGATCCCATGATTCTGGCCATGAGTCTGTTTGAAACCCGTGAGAAATCACTGGAATACATCCAGAAGACATTCAAGTTCACGGATGATCAGATCGAACAGTTCAATGACAAATATCGCCCCTTGGGTGCCTGCTCGGCATATATTCTCAATCAGATCCGGGATTATACAGGTAATAAGGCCAATGAAATACTCAAGTTTATTGAGGTGGTTCCGGTTCCCTTGATTGAATCTCTGGGTACCATTACCGGTAAATATCCGGCAAAGGACAAAATCACCTCATCTGCCGTGGACTTGCTGGGTGAAGAATCGATCCAGCGTCTCCTGCATATCTCAGATACCAACAATCCCTATCGCTTTGACCTGAGACGGGGGGCGCTGGCCCGGGTGGCTGGCGGCGGCATCCATTTTTCAGATGAAATGTATAAAAATAAGAAGGACCTGGTCCAGGTTTACTTAGGCGTAATCCAGAACCGGATGATTGAGCTGGATGGATTTAAATGGCCCATTGATACCCTTATTATCGCGACAAGCAACAATTCAGAGTTCGATACCTTCCTGGCCGAGCGTGAAGAGGCCCCGATTATTGATCGCTGCCGGATCTGCTATGTGGCCCATAACACGGACTACAAGATTCAGAAAACCCTGACCGAATATGCCATTGGGACCGACACCAAGCGAACCCTCGATATGGAGGAACTGCACCAGGATCCCAATCTCAATTATGCCGCATCTGTCGGAGTGGTGCTGACGCGGTTGCCGCGTTCTGAAAAACTGACACCTGTGGAGACCATGAAACTGGCCGCCGGCGAGGTGGCGGGCGAGAAAAGCCTTAAAACGCTGGCAGAGCTGATTGATGCCCTCAATCAACAGACCGATATCACCAAGCGTTTCGGACAGAAGGGGCTGGGACAAAGAAACCTGGGCCGGGCAGTCCAGCTTCTCCTGGAATCTTCCGAGACCAATGAGGGTCGGTGCATGTTTGCCCTGGATGTGCTCAACTGCCTTGAAAAGATCGTTCTGGATTATGTCCATGAACCGGCGGACCGCGGAAAATACATGGAAGATCTGAAAACTGCCAGGGGCCTTTACCGGGAGCGGATCATGACCGAGATGTTCAACGCGTATATGGACGAACCCCTGGCCATTAAAAAGGACGTGATGAATTACGTCAACATGATCATCGGCGTGGATGCGGATCACTTAGGTCCTGATATGATGTGGAAATACAAAGATCCCCAGACCGGCGAACTCAAGGCCCTCAAGATTGATGAACGGTATATTAAAAATGTGGAGGACCGGCTCGGACTGAAAACCGATGAGCAGAGATCATCTTTCAGAAATTCCATCCGGAAGATCTACGGGCAGAAATTAAGCGTGGATGCGAATTACGACTTTATGGACAACCTGGAACTGGTCAAGGCGGTGACCGATGTACGACTCAAGTCGGATATTGCCGGTGCGGGCAGCCTGATCGGTGCATTGGCCAACCGGACCAATGAGGAGAACCAGAAACTCTATGACCGTATGGTGTATACCATGCGCGAAAAGCTGGGCTATTGCACCACTTGTGCCCAGAAAACCATAGAGTATTTCTGCAGCCAGGAGGACGATAAGTAGATGATTACACTTGATGAGCTTCTCCAGCGGGACAAGCAGCGTGAAGAGGACGGGTTTAAACGCAAAATCCGGATCGGCAGGCTGGTAAAACCCGGCCGCGGCGGAAAGGATAAGATTGTCGTTGTGCCCACCACGGTTGAAGAAAAATTCATCCATGATGAGATCAAACTGGACCAAGATGACACGGACGGAGGGAGCACCTCCGGGACCGGCCAGGGTGAAGAGGGGGATGTCATAGGCGAAGAGCCGGTCCGGCCTTCGGAAGAAGGAGAAGGAGAGGGGGAGGATGCAGGACAGGGGCCGGGCGAAGGTTCCGGCGGTGAACATGAATTTGAGGCCAACGCCTACGAACTTGGCAAGGTGCTGTCCCAGGATTTTGAACTCCCCAACCTGACGGACAAGGGTAAAAAAAGAACCCTGAGCCGGTACGTTTATGACCTGACCGATAAGCATCAGGGGGTGGGCCAGTTTCTGGACAAAAAAGCCACCCTCAAGCGGATTGTTCAAACCAATATCAGCCTGGGAAACATTCCGGATGTGTCCCGGATTGAACCCTCTGAATTTATTGTTTCACCCCAGGACCTGATCTACAGGATTCTGTCCAGGGAAAAGGATTTCGAGTCCCAGGCCCTGGTATTTTTCTTGCGGGATTACTCGGGATCCATGGGTGGAAAAACCACCCAGGTGGTGGTATCCCAGCATGTCATGCTTTACTCATGGCTTCTCTACCAGTATGAAAAACAGGTGGAAACCCGTTTTATTCTTCATGACACCGAGGCCAGGGAGGTTTCTGATTTCTATAAGTATCATTCCTATAAGGTGGCGGGCGGGACCAAGGTTGTGTCCGCCTACCGCCTGGTCAACGAGATTGTGGAGCGGGAAAACCTGGATAGGGACTACAATATCTACATTTTCCACGGCACTGATGGGGATGACTGGGACAAGGACGGCAAAGAAGCCATTGAAGAACTTATGAAGATGATGACGTATGTGGCCAGAATCGGTGTTTGTGTGGTTGAGCACAGCTATGCCGGCAAGAACAAAACAGAAGTTGACCGGTACATCAGGGCGTCCGGACTGCTTGAAAAACATCCGACCCTGATCAAGCTGGACGTCATGGGTGAGGATTCTGATGATACACGCATCATACAGGGGATCAAGACATTGATTACATAAACCCGTTGATAAGGAATACCAAGGATTATGGAACTGGTCAGTCAACATGTCAAAGGCATCATGGAAGAGTGCAAAATCCGGGCACGGGATGCAGGGCTTTGTTTTGACGACGAGACCCTGGAATATATCGTGACCAACCGGGATATGATTGAACTCAGTCCCAAGGTAATGATTCCCACCCTCTATGATTACTGGGTCCATGATGTCCGGGTGCTTTCCGGGAAAGGCATGTATGAGCTGTATCCCTCCAATCCTTATGAAACAGTCATCAACACCCGTCCGGCCATCTCTTACTACAATGATAATAATCCGGACTGGCTCAATGTCATGATTTTTTATCATGTGCTGGGCCATATTGACTTTTTCCAGAATAACCTGTTTTACAAGAATACCTGGGATATTGACCTGACAGGTCAGGCACTGTCTGATAAACGCCTCATTTCAAGGCTCAGGGCTGAAAAGGGAAGATGGGTGGATTATGCCATTGAGTTTTCCAGGGGGATCGACAATATCGTTTCCTATCACAAGGAGATCAATCAGTATGTGATGCCCAGGAAATCAAGGAAACTGTCCCGGGTCGATTTTTACTTTGATACCTTCTTGCAGGTCATTAAGAAGGTCAGTGCTTCTGAATACCTCAAAGAGATCGAGCGGTACAATCTAACCTCGAAAGAGGAACAGCCCGTGGATGAGTTCTTTACCCAGGTAACCAGTATTTACCCCGAATTTGACGAAATGTTCAGAAAGGCGGCCGAAAAAAGTAAAAAAAACGATCTTGATGTGATGGAATATATCATGACCCATTCCGTTTTTCTCAGGGAGGAGGATAACAAGTGGATGAAGTCGATCATGCAGATCGTTCGAAACACATCACTCTATTTTCAACCCCAGATCCGAACCAAGATCATGAATGAGGGCTGGGCCAGTTTCTGGCATGATTACCTGTTCATGAACGATGATCGGATCAACGGGCATGAAACCGATTATGCAAAGGTCAATGCCCAGGTGACGGCCATGCCCAAAGTAGGTCTCAACCCCTACGCACTCGGGCTCAGATTGTTTGACCATATCATGGACATGGAGGACAAGGGGCGTTACTCCCTTGAATATTTCATGCTCAGGGACGAACTGGAAAGACGGGAATTCAACGGTCAACTCAATACCGGCTTTGACCGCATTTTCAAGGTCCGGGAGGATTATTGCGATTTTACCTTTATCAATCAGTTTGTTGATCAGGAATTCATGAACAGGCATGAACTGTTTGTTGCGGGTAAGCGGTTGAACCAGAAGCGGCTGACCTGGGAGTATTTTATCAAATCGAAGAACGCCGGGGACTACAGGCAGATGATTATCGACACCCTGTACCACCCGCCCGTGATTGATGTGGTACCGTCTGAAAGTGTCGACGGGATCCTTTTCCTGAAGCATACCTTTGAGCATAAACCGTTGAAAACCGATTTTCTGGAAAATACCATGATCGGGATTGAGTACCTTTGGGGCGGGCCGGTCAAACTCGAGACCCATGAGCCGGCCCAGAAGGCCAAAGTTGATCCGGATTATTCAAACCTGATGACCCCGGGACCTGCGGTTCCGATGACCAAACAGGAGCGGTTGGACTGGAAAAAGGTGGTGTATACCATGGAAAAACGGAAACTAACCAGACAGGAGCAATAACGTGAACATTGACACCCACAGCCTTATTGATGAAACATTTGACCGGTTAAACCGCAGCATCACGGATTACCAGCGGCATAAACCGATCTCTTTTGAGGCGTTTCTCAATGTGCTCAAGGATAATCCGTCACAGGTACTCAGGAATGTGTTCCAGGCGTTCCATGACATGATCAAAAGCCATGTTGTTGAGATTGAAAGCGAGTTGTCTGCTGATCTGGAGCATCCCGGTTTTGTTAAATATGATTGTACCAAACTTTTTGTTGAGGACAGTGAAAATCCCTACTTTACGGACATGCTATTCGGCAACCGGTTCATGAGGGAAATGGAGCGGCTGCGGCACGGGGCCCAGCAGAACCGGATCTACATTTTTTACGGCCCGCACGGTTGCGGCAAAAGCACTTTTTTAAACAACCTGTTACAAAAATTCGAAACCTACTCAAACACGGACGAGGGGCTCCGCTATGAAATTATCTGGCGGCTGGATACCCAGAAACTTAAAAAAGGTGATCGCCCCATCAGTATTGATACGTTTGAAAAACTGATCACCTATGTGGGGGATCCCAACAACCAGAACCATGGAGAGGGTTTCAGGCCCTTCTTTGACCAGGGCTCGGGCTATCTTGAGATCCCCTGTGTCAGCCATGACAACCCGTTTTTGGTGGTTCCCAAGGACCAGCGCCGATTGATCCTGGATGAACTGATTAAAAACGATGAGTTCAAGTGGCGCCTGTTTACGGAAAAGGAGTATGAGTGGGTATTTAATGAGGATCCCTGCACCATCTGCTCCTCCATTTATCAATCCCTGCTGGAACGCCTGGAAAATCCCAAAGAGGTGTTCAATATGCTCTATGCCCGGCCCTACAACTTCAACCGGAGAATGGGCAGCGGCATCAGCGTGTTCAACCCCGGTGACAAGCCCCTGAAACAGAACGTGCTGACCAATGAGATGCTCCAGAACCGAATCAACATGCTGTTCCAGGACAGTAACCTGATCAGTTACGTCTACTCCCGGTTTGCCAAAATCAATAACGGAATTTATGCGCTCATGGATGTCAAATCCCATAATATCGAACGGATGGTGGAACTTCACAACATTATCAGCGAGGGACTGCACAAGGTTGAAGATGCCGAGGAGCGGGTCGACGCCCTGTTCATTGCCCTGATGAATCCCGAAGATAAAAGAAGCATCCGGGATTTTCCCTCGTTTGCAGACCGGATTCAATACATTGACATCCCCTATGTCCTGGATATCAATACAGAGGTCAAAATATACCTGAACATTTTCGGCAAACACATCCGGGGCAGCTTTCTGCCCATGGTCCTTGAAAACTTTGCACGGGTCATTATCGGTTCACGGCTGAAAAAGGAGTCGCCCGCCCTGAAGGATTGGATTAAAGACCCCAAAAAATACAGAAACTTTTGTGATGAGCAGCTTGTTCTGTTGAAGATGGAACTGTTTTCAGGCCAGATTCCCAAATGGCTGGATGATTCCGACATTAAGTCCCTGGATACAAAAATGTTCAAAAAAATCATATCCGAATCTGAAATAGACGGGATGCACGGGTTTTCAGGTCGGGATGCCATCAAGTTGTTTGACCGGTTCTACTCAAAGTACGCCAGGGAGGACCGGTTCATTTCCATGTCTGACCTGTGTCTGTTTTTCAACAAGCTGGAGGATGGGTTCAAGAAAATGATCCCGGAGTATTTTCTGGAATCCCTCTTAACCATGTATGATTATTCCGTGCTTCAGCAGGTCAAGGAATCGTTGTACTACTACAATGAGGAGCAGATCTCCAGAGATATCAAACATTATATCACTGCTGTTACCCATGAGGATAATGCGGTGGTGGACTGCATCTTCACGAAGGACCCCCTTCATGTCACCCGAGAGTTCCTGGAAAGCATCGAGAACCGGATGCTGTCTGAAAACAGCCCGGAACAGCGGCGGAACGATCTTCGAAATGATGTGCTCAAGGAATATACCACCCGAACCTTATCCACGGAAATCATGATCGAGGACAAACCCATTGAAGAGACCAAGCTGTTTCAATCGTTGTTTGACCGCTATGTCCATAACCTGAAGGAACAGGTTCTCGAGCCGTTTATCCACAACAATAATTTCAGGCAGGCAATCAAGGATTTTGACACGGATGAGTTCAAAACCCATGATAAACGGATCAAAAAGGATGTCACCTTCCTGCTTGACAATCTATCCCGAAAATACGGGTACACCTTTCAGGGCGCCAATGAAGCCTGTATCTACGTCATTGACAATGATCTTGCCAAGAAATTTAAATAGGGTTCAACGGCTATTTAATTCGCTGATGATTTCTGATGGATGGCTTCAGGCCTTTTTTTTATATCTTTCACAAGGGTTTAAGTTTTTATTCTGGGAATCCAGCGCGACGCATGGCTTCAATGGTGATTTCCATGCCGGTTCGGGTTCTGTAAAGCCAGGTTTCTTTAATAAATGACACGGTAATATGGGGGGCCAACTCAATCGCTCTTTTTGCGGCTGATCTTGCTTCGCCCTTTCGTCCCAATATGCTGTATGTGGTGGCCAGTAACATGTGCGTCGGTGCAAAATCCGGTGCAAGCTCGTAGGCCTGGTTCAGTGCGGTTAGGGCATCGTCATATTGGCCCTTTGCATAATAGCTGCGGCCCAGGCAATAGTAATAATGATAGGCTGGAAGCGGATTGAGACGGATTGCCTTTTTACAATGGGCAATGGATGCATCATAGTCCTCTGCATAACACAGTGCAACGCTTAGAATCAAATGAGCCTGACTTCCGTTGGGTTGCAGTTCAATGGACCTTTTTCCCAATTCGATGGATGTATCGTATTCACGCTTCATTAAATAGAGCCTGCACAATAGTGAGTGTGTGAACGGATCGCTTTCATTGAGCGACAGGGCTTTTTTAGCATATCCAAACGCCTTTTTAAGATTTTCCGGACGTGAAGCACCCCAGTCCATAAGAAATTTGTGATACCACCCCATCAGCCTGTACCCGATTTCACTTTCAGGCTCTATGTCAATTATTTTCTGAGCCAGCTGCCCATAGCGATCAAGCCCTTCTCTGGTACCCTTCTGAAAATTCGATTGGGCCTGGGCATGTTTATAAAACACTTCCGGGTTTTTAGTTCTCATATTAAAACTACGCGCCTGCTCACCATCAATCAATTTTATCCTTAAACTCTGCGCGATGCTCAACGATATGTCATCATGAATTTTTAGAATATTTCCATAGTTCTGGTCATAATTCTTTGCCCAGATATGCCGCCCTTCAAGCGCGTCAATCAGCTGGGCCGTGATCCGGAACTGATCACCAGCGCTTCTTACACTCCCCTCCAATACATACCTGACACCGAGTTCTTCACTGATCTGACTGGCTTTGACTGGTTTGCCCTTGTAAAAGAATGATGAATTCCGTGCCACTACAAAGATCTCATTCAACCTGGAGAGAGCGGTAATGATTTCATCAGAAATTCCATCACAGAAATACTCCTGGTTGGGGTCGCCAGTCATGTTGTCAAAAGCAAGCACCGCAACTGACGGATTCTTGGGTAATGGGAAAGCCATCTTGTCAATTGATGCAACCTCAAGAGGCTCAACGGGTTGGTAATATCTCCAATATAAAAGAGCAACGAAGGTGGCAGCCAATCCTACCAGGGCAAATCGTATTCGCTGTTTTCGCTTGCCAGCCGCCGGTTCTTGAGACGCTGTCGCTTCCTGAACCGGTTCGGATGTTAAATCATGATGATTGTGAGGAGTAGCGTCTGGAGGCTCTTCCAGGTGTTGTTTCAAATGCCCGGTGAAATTCTCCCATGCATCTGCTGATGGTTGTATGGATTCCCCGAAAATAATCTTAATATCCTTCAAGCCTATGGAAAGTTTATCCGTGGCAAACTTGAGCCTTACATTTTCGTGGCTTCCCATATATTCAAAAAGGTTTGCCCAGTTGTCCTTTTCTTTTTCACTAAACAGATAGACCTTGTCCATGGAGTCATCATATCGTTTTTTCCTTCCTATGATCTTGAACAGGGGGGCTTTTTCAAGGTCAGGAAGAGCATCTTTCCATTTCCGGTAAATTCTGGGCAGCAAATGTTCCCTTTTTGATGAACCCGCCTCTTTTCCAACAGTTTTGTTCAACAGTGCAAGCTCATCAAGATGATTTTGAATGGGTATGGATGTGCTGCTGTTTTTCTTTTTCATCTCGTTGATGACAAGGGCAATAACCGAAAGATAGAATCGTCGTGATGGGGTATTAAAATGGAGGTTCAATTCAATATCCGGTTTGCAGGATATCTGGAGCATGAACTGATTGAGATCTATTCGTATGAATTTTGCTGTTCCGACCATTATTTCCTTTTGAAATGCCTGATCGAAAGAAAAAGTGACGGTTCTAACCCGTCACTTTTACTATTTATCAGGCAAAATGATGGTGGTCAATGAAATTCATTTATAATTCAATAAGATGCATCAAGAATAGGGCATGTGCGTTTTAATTGAATTCATTGATAAACACACGATAAAAGGAGGGAAAGTCATGAAGAAAAGTTTTATCATCATCATTATAGGATTTGTATGGGTGGCAGCCTCTGCTCAAGCAGGCAACCTGCTCAAGCCAGGTATGCCCAATACCTTATCGCTGTCAAACGGGGAGGTGGTATATCGTTTGAACGGCGAATGGGCAACCTGTATCGAACATTTCGGTGAATGGGAACAATTCGGTGTTTTTCCGGATATTATCGAAATCCAGCAAAGTGAGGCTGCTTTTGTGGGCGCCACCCTTCTGGATAGTTCCAGGAACCCAAAAGGTACAAAAAAACTACGGGGTGAACTGACGAATGACACCTTTAAATTTGTTCAAATCATTACCCGGATCGGCGCCATAGAGAGTCACGGTAAAATCTTAGATAATGGGAATAAAATATTGGTTGAACACCCCAATAGGTTGAAAATAACCTTGATCAGAAAGCCGGGAGATTGAAATAAGCCTTTACCGGCCTAAAATTTAAGATCGCTCAATAAAATGTTCCGGGTGGTTCATGAACTGTTTATAGATTTTGAAATAGACGGTGTCCCTATAGTTTATGGGTTGAATTTGGGTGCCGTCAAAATTAAAAATTATGGAATCGGGGCATGCCAACAGCAAAGGCGAGTGGGTTGCAATGATAAATTGGGCATGCCCCTCCTGCCCGACCTCATTCAGCAGATTCAAAAGCGAAATAAGAGATGAGGGTGACAAAGCGGTTTCAGGTTCATCCATAAAATACAACCCTTTGATTCTGTAGCGTGAGTTAAAATAAGACATCAGTGATTGACCATGGGACTGATTGACCAATGATTTTCCACCAAAATAATCCAGCATTTTCCTATCATTAACTGCCCACTCTTCCAGATTACGTGCGAAATGAGAAAATATTTGAGCGCCAAAAAATGACCCGGGTACAGTTTCGTTTTCCCAGTCAACTGTCAAAGCTTCATACAGGTTTTCCTCGTAAGGGTTGGGTTCAACCCTTAGCCCGGACGTGTTTTGCCAGATATGGATACCGCACCTGATAGCTATGGCCCTGAGCAAAGTAGATTTTCCAGTGCCATTCTCACCACAGAAAAGTGTGATAGGCGTTTCAAGTCTGATTTTGTTCGTTTTCTGGAAAATGTTCAAATTGAAGGGGTAGTGATCCAGAACCGGGAATCTTGCTTGATGAATATTTACCTGTTTCAGATGAATCAAATTCATCCTCCTGTGATTTTTATTTCCGGCTTATGGGTGATGCCTGCATTTTTTTTCAGTTTTTGTCAGACACAATTTGAAATTCAGTATTTATGGCTTGATTCTTTTTTAACTTTGCCTTAAACCTTGGGCATGTTTGTGACAATTTTCAAGTTATGTGTCAATCCATATTGACCTGCCACCCATAGAAAAAGTTTTAATTCCTGATGTCCATCCGCGCAATAGAGCAACTCAAGGTCAGTGATCCGCCGTTTACCTGCACGGCCAGGCAGATGTCGGAAAAAGCTTATCTTGCCGCCGACCTGTTTTTACAACTGAACCGGAATATGGTCGCCGTATTTGCCGACCCGAAACAGGCCATACGGTTTAAAGAGGAACTCGAGTTCTTTTTACCGGGGCATGAATCCGCCATCCTGTTTTTCCCGGGCTACAATATCCTGCCGTTCAAATCCATGGCCTATCATAAAGATACGGCAGCTTCCCGTGTAGCCGTTTTATCCAGGGTTCTTGACCAAAGTGATGAGAAATTGTTCATCATCACCTGTGTTCAGCCACTGATGCAGAAGATCGTTCCCCGGAAACAACTCATGGAATCGATGGAACTGGTCATTGATAACGAGGAGATAGACAGGGAGGGTCTCGTCCAGAACCTTGAAGCATCCGGGTACACCAGGACCACCCTGGTAGAGGATCCCGGCGAATACTCTGTCAGGGGGTCCATACTGGATGTGTTTTCACCGGGTGCTCCCCACCCGGTCCGGCTGGATTTTTTCGGAGATCTGGTGGAATCACTCCGGTATTTTTCCCCGGTCACCCAGCGGGGGGTCAAACCGATTGAAGAAACCGTCATCATCCCGGCCAGTGAAGTGATCATGCCAAAACCGTTCATGCCTCACATCCTGTCACGCCTGAGGCAAACCGGTTATGAGGCCGGTCTGGATTCTAAAAAGACCCAGGAATATATCCAAACGGTTAGGGAGCAGGGACGGTTTCCCGGAATTGAAAGCATGTTGTCCATCGTGTATGAAACATTGGATACCCTGTTTGATTATATTCCCAACGATGCCTTTCTCATGTTGGACGACCCGGATTTTATAGAGTCCAATGCAAAAGATTTTGAACGCAATGCCATGGCCAACTATGACACCGCCCAAGAGGAAGAACGGCTGTGTGTGAAACCGGATTCTATTCTCAATCAATGGGACAATGTTAAGACCAGGCTCGAGGAAAGAAAAGGACTGGTTTTTAATCCGGTTCCCATCTCCTCGCAGGATGAATCCCAATCCCGTGTGATCGAGATCAACAGTCAGGATAACAGCCTGCTGTCTGATGCGCTTAAACGGCAGGCACACAGCGATCAGGTGTTAAAGCCGCTGGTGGAATGGTACCAGGACAAAATAGATCAGCAGATGACGGTCATCAGCGTCCTGTCACAGGATATACAGGCCAAACGCCTGCTGTCGCTGCTCAAACCCTACGGCATCGAGCCGGTATTCATTGATGACTTTGCACGGGCCCGCGAGAAGGGCAGTGGTATCTACTACACCATGGGGAATCTTTCCTCCGGTTTTGTTATTGAGGAAGAACGGCTTGCCCTGGTCAGTGAAAAGGATATTTTCCAGGTCGGAAAATTAAAGCGGCGGTCACGCGCACCGCGGGATGCCAAAGCCCAGTTTATCACTCCCGAGGAGTTGAAGAACGGGGATATTGTGGTCCATGTCCAGCACGGCATCGGCCGGTACGAAGGGCTGACCACATTGACCATCAACGGCATGGCCCAGGACTTTATCCTCCTGGTTTACCAGGATGACGATAAACTTTATCTGCCTGTCGACCGGATGGAGATGATCGGAAAGTATGTCGGTGTGGAGGGATACACCCCGATCCTGGACAAGATCGGATCGAAATCATGGGTCAAGTCAAAAGCCAAGGCCAAGGAGGAGGTGGAAAAGCTGGCCGCAGACCTTCTCGATCTATATGCCAGGCGCAAAGCCAATAAAGGGTTTGCATTCTCTGCTCCTGACAATTATTTCAGGGAGTTTGAAACCACCTTTTCCTATACCGAAACCCGTGATCAGCTCCGGGCGATTGATGATGTCCTGGCAGATATGTCCACGGATCTTCCCATGGACCGGCTGGTATGCGGCGATGTGGGGTACGGCAAGACCGAGGTGGCCATACGGGCGGCATTCAAGGCCGTGTGCGACGGAAAACAGGTGGCCATTGTGGTACCCACCACCATCCTGGCAGAACAGCATGCCGCAACGTTCAGAGAGCGGTTTGACAGCTATCCTGTGACCATAGAATGCCTGTCCCGCTTCAGGTCCAGGAAGGAACAGACACAGATTGTCAAACAGATGACTGAGGGCAGGGTGGACATTGTCATCGGCACCCACCGGCTGCTTCAAAAGGATATTGAGTTCAGCTCTCTGGGCCTGCTGATCATTGACGAGGAGCAGCGGTTCGGCGTCAAGCACAAGGAAAAGCTCAAGCAGAAACGAAACGCTGTGGATGTCCTTGCTTTGACAGCCACGCCAATCCCGCGAACCCTGCACATGTCCCTGACCGGCATGCGGGATATATCAGTGATCTCGACCCCGCCCGAAGACCGCCAGGCCATTGTTTCCTATATTACCCGGTTTGAGGACGGTATTGTCAAGGATGCCGTCAGGAAGGAGATGGCACGCAAGGGACAGGTTTTCTTTGTTCACAACAATATCAAAACCATCTCCAGGGTTAAGGAAAACCTTTCAAAACTGATCCCCGAGGCCAAGGTCGATATTGCCCATGGGCGGCTTTCTGAAGCAGAGCTGGAAAAGGTGATGGTCAAATTTATCAGCGGTGAACTGGATGTCCTGGTGTGCACCACCATTATCGAGTCCGGACTGGATATTCCTTCTGCAAACACCATGATTATCAATAAGGCCGAGCGGTTCGGCCTGTCCCAGATCTACCAGCTCAGGGGGAGGATCGGAAGAGGGGATTACCAGGCCTATGCCTATTTGTTTGTATCGGATGAATCACTGCTGACAAAAGATGCAAAGAAACGCCTCTCCGCATTGATGGAATACCGGGATCTCGGGTCCGGCTTTCAGATCGCCATGAAAGACCTTCAGATCAGGGGAGCAGGATCTGCCCTCGGCGCTTCCCAGTCCGGACATATTGCGGCTGTGGGGTACGACATGTTTCTCAAGCTTCTGGATCATGCGGTCAAGGATATGAAGGGTGAGGATGCGGTGGAGGCACTTGACCCTGAAATCAATGCAGCCATGTCCTGCTTTTTCCCCAAGGATTATATCGAATCCGTGGAACAGCGCCTGACCATTTACCGCAGGCTGTCACGGGTGAGCGAACTCTCCCAGATCAGTGATCTGCAAAAAGAACTGGCAGACCGGTTTGGCAAACTCCCCAAAGAGGCGGAGAACATGCTGTTGAAAATCATGCTCAGGGTGTATGCCATCAAGGCCGGCATCAAGCGCCTGGATATATCTCCCAACACCCTGACGCTGTCCTTTTCCGATGTTCACCGCAGCACCCTTTCCCCTTACGGTCAGGTTCTTGATGCCGCCCGGATCCGTCATCAGCAGGTGAGCCGGGATACGGTTAAAATCCTCCTTGGGGAGAAGCGCAGTAAAATATCCCGGGCCCTGCTTGAAGCCAAGCAGGTTTTGAAGCAACTGTGCGCTTAACGCACCAGGTTAAGACCAAGGTCTCTGGTAAGATCAACACTCGCTCTGAATTCATCCACTGAGAGTGGGCGGTTGATTACCGCATGATTGTAGACCTCTCCCATGGGTCGATACTGAGACATGACATTCACGTGGGTAGCAGGGGACACTTTTTCTTTCAGGAACTTGAGCACCTGGGGTGTTCCGGAAAAATTATCCGGCATCACCAGGTGGCGGACCAGAAGCCCTGAGAGGGCAATTCCTGTTTCGTCCGTTAGAAGATCCCCGACCTGCCGGTGCATCTCTATCACTGCCTTTTTAACCCTTTCAGGGTATTCCGGTGCATCGCAGGTGTCTTTGGCATGTTCCGGGTTCCAGAATTTGAAATCCGGCATGTAGATGTCAATAATTCCTTCAAGGTGCTGGAGGATCTCGACGCGTTCAAACCCGGATGTGTTGTATACCAGAGGAATATCCAGGCCGTTTTCAACGGCAATGGCCAACCCTTCGAGAATCTGCGGCAGGACGTGGGTCGGGGTCACGAAATTGATGTTATGACAGCCCTGGTCTTTAAGGTGCAGCATGATCGATGCGATATGACCGGGCTCAGCCTCATGTCCGTCTGTGGTGTGGCTGATATCATAATTCTGGCAGAAACTGCACATCAGACTGCATCCTGAAAAGAAAATAGTGCCCGATCCCCGCCGTCCTGAGATACAGGGTTCCTCGCCGAAATGGGGTGCAAAACTGGCCACGATAGCATTATTCCCGGTCTGGCATATGCCGGTTTCACCATTTTTCCGGTTGACGCCACACATCCTGGGGCACAGGCAACACTGTTCAAGGACTTGATCCAGAACGGTGATGGTCTGAGCCAGATAACCGTTTTGAGCAGATTCTAAATAGACGGGTTTCATTTGACTCACCTGGGTTTGATGTTAATTCAATTTTGGGGTTGAATTATCAAGTAATATTTGTAATTAAAATGGGTGAATAAGTCAAAATCTATTCTTATGCCATCTGGTTGAGCATGCGCAGTTGTATGGAATAATGATTCTCTAACTTTGTTTTCATCGATTTAAACAATAGGAGATAGATTATGAAACTTCTGTCAAACCCGGTCAGTCGCCTCTTCAAGAATCAGGAACAGTTCCTGCTCACACAATTTATCCAGTTTTTGAACAATGAGATGATTCCCATGGAGATCGTGGATTCACAGGGGAAGACATACAGCACGACACATAAAGATATCCGGCACACACTGGTTGTCCGGGATAAACGGTTTGTAAAGGCACTGCTTTCACCGGATGCGCTTTCATTTGGCGAGGCCTATATCAACGGGTATTTTGAAGTGATTGGCAATATCAAGGACCTGTATGAACGGGTCAGTGATTCACTCTTGAACACCAACAGACCCAAACGGTTTTTAAAGTACCTGACCCCGTTCTTCATGAATCCCAAGTCGGAAGAGCAGAAGAATATCGAATATCATTATGACGTGAATGCGTCGTTTTACCAGAAGTTCCTTGGAAAGACCATGGGATATACCTGCGGTTACTATCCCAGTACAGATACAAGTATGGACCAGGCCCAGAATGAAAAAATGGATATCATCTGTCGCAAGATCCGCCTAAAACCTGATGAACAACTTCTCGACATCGGCTGCGGCTGGGGAAATTTTGCCGTATTTGCAGCCAAGCATTACCAGGCCAATGTAACGGGTATTACCTTGAGCCAAGAGCAGAAAGAGTTTGCCGATAACTGGGCCAGGCAGGAAAATGTCGCTGACCGTGTCAAGATCAAGTTGATGAACTACAGGGACCTGGGGCAGAAAATCTATGACAAGATTACCTGTGTGGGGATGTCCGAGCATGTCGGGCAGCGGCATATGTCCGGCTTTTTTGACCGGGTATACCAGTGCCTGGCACCGGACGGCCTCTTTCTGCAGCACACCATCACAACACATACCGGTTCAAAAAAGACCCAGGAAAACACCTTTCTGGATAAATACATGTTCCCGGGCGGGCAGCTGCTCTACCAGCACGAATTAATCCAGAAAGCGGCAAGATCCGGGTTTGAGATGCTCAGTGCCGAAAATCTCAGACCCCATTATGTCAGGACCCTCCAGGACTGGGTCCGGCAGATGGAAAGCAAAAAAGATGAATTGCTCAAACTGGTGTCCGAGCACGTCTACCGGATCTACCATGTCTTTTTCATCGGCTCCCTGGTGTCTTTTAAAAAGCAGGAAATCGCCCTGTTTCAAAACCTGTTTTACAAGAAACCGGATGTCGGCAATACAGAAGACTATTTCATCTCCCTGTATTCAACAAAGGAGAAACGGCTGGCTTGATTCAGGGGCTGATACCGGTCTGCATGATCTTGGAACCTAAGCCTGTTCCCTGAACCCTTCGGCATGGCGGGTGAGGTGCGCCAGAAGCGTTAAAGTGTTCTTGCCGGGTCTGCCCGTATTGATTATGGTTGTGTCGACCTGTACCACCGGCACCACCCCTTTGTTGGTACCGGTAATGAACACCTCATCTGCTTGAAGAAGTTCGTCAAGCTTGATGGGCCGCTGCTCTATCGCATACAGGTCACGGGCAATATTGAGGACAGCCTGACGGGTCACCCCTTTGAGGATACCCGCTTCCGGTGTCACCAGGGTCTGGTTGAATAAAGCAAACAGGTTGCTGGTGGTTCCCTCGAGGACCTCTGTGTTCCGGTTCACATACAGGGCTTCAATGGCTTTTTCGTCATGGGCCTGTTTCAGGGCCAGTGCTGCTGAAATGTATGAGATGCTTTTGGCATCCGGCAGATCCCTTTCCTGTTGAATGGTGATGACCTTTACCCCTTTCTCGTACCACTCGGATGGATAACGCTTCATGGGGGTGATCAGGACGATCAACCTTGGCTGTTCCTGAAATGTCATGAAATCCGTACTTGAACCGCCCGTTATCACGATCCGTATATTGGCATCACTCAGGTGAGGGTTCTTTTCCAGCGTCTGCAGAACAATATCTTCAATCTGGGTTTGATTCCAGGGGAGGTGCAGACCGGTCTGCCGTGCCGACTGCATCAGCCGGTCAATATGCTCCTTGAAAAAATAGGGCCGGCCGTTCAGGGTGCGGATCAGGTCAAAGACCCCCAAACCCCTCAAGATGGCCAGATCATTGACCGGTATCACGGCCTGGTCTTTGGGAACAAACTCGCCGTCCACATAATATACTTCCACGCTGCCCTGCCTTTTTCATCCAAGTTGAAAAATTTAATGTTCTATAGTACAGATAACTATAATTCACAATCAGATAAATTCAAACCACTCAAACATAAGATGATCCAAACAACACCATGGAACTAATCAAAGGCATAAAATACAATTTCCAGGGCCTTCTTTTAGGATTAAAAACCCCAAAACTCCTGGTATTAGGAATTTTAAGATTCGTTATTGTGCTTATCCTGACCCTGCTGGTATCCGGCCTGATCATTTACTGGCATCAGGAGATCCTGTCCTCGATCTGGAGCATGCCAGAAAACAAATGGCTGTTTTACCTGTGGAAGGTTGTTTCCTGGCTTCTTTCGATCATTCTGGCTTCAGTGGCCGCGGTTCTGGCCTATCTTGCGGCCCAGCTGCTGTTCTGTGTATTTATCATGGATTATATGTCCAGAATCACGGAAAAAATGATCACAGGGCAGGTGGTATCTTCTCCGGCATCTTTTGGCGCTTTCTTATGGTATCTGATCAAACAGGAGATCCCCCGTGCCGTGATTCCGGTTCTATTGTCCGTCATGATCATGCTGGCAGGACTTTTAACGCCTGCCGGCCCGGTGATTCTGATCATCTCATCTGTATTTGCCTCGATTTTTCTGGCATGGGATAATACGGACCTGGTGCCAGCCAGAAGGATGCTGCCGTTTAACAAACGATTCCAGCTCCTAAGGCAGCACATGATGTTTCACATCGGTTTCGGGATATGCTTCCTGATTCCCTGGGTCAACATCCTGCTGCTGTCGTTTGCACCCATCGGGGCCACCCGGTATTATCTTGAAAAGAATGACCTGTAATCAGGGTTTGACACATGCGGGATACCTGTAAAACAGAACATGATACCCAGACCCGGGAAGAGGTTGACACCGAGGCCCGGGAAGAGGAAGGTGTTTTCTGCAGGGTCTGCAGCCTGTTAATTACCCATCCCGAGCATAAAATTGCCATCCAGGGAGAATTCTCCCGCGTATTTGCCAATCCCCACGGGATCGTCTTTGACATTGGTTATTATTCACTTGCCCCCGGATGTGTTAAATTAAGCCCGCCCAGTGATGAGTTTACCTGGTTTCCCGGGTACGAGTGGACCATTGTCGGGTGCAGGCAGTGCAGTACCCATCTCGGGTGGTTTTTTTCATCACGCGATGATGGATTCTGGGGGTTGATCCTTGATCGCCTTGCCGGAACGATCTGATCAAAAAAGCGGATGTCATCGTGTAAAAATCTATTTGACTTTTAGATTCATTATATTACAATGAGGATTAACTTCGTTGTACCCTAACCCTGATTTGAAAAAACTCGACTTAAGCCGGTAACAAGCGATAAATAATACTTCACTATTTGGTTCAAGGAGGAGTCATGTCTAAAACCAAAAGTGTCTATGTCAAGAGATCACCGGTGGACAGGCGGTCACCGGTTGACAGAAGAATTCTTGACATGGGACCGCGTTATCCGAAAACAGAAAAAAGAGCGTTGGCATCCGATCGGCGAAGAGGCTGGGAAGACCGTTTCGGATGGGAAAGAATCAGTAAGTGGAGCAGTGCACCGATTTACTCTGATCTGCCGTAAACATTAGATTGTACAGCTATGTGTTCAATCGTCTTCCAGTGAGCCGCTGAAGACGCCGCCATATCCTGTAATTATTATTGTTTCTCCTATCAATTCGTGTTACAAGAACTTTCGTTTGTTTAAACCCTTATTGCATCAGGAAAAACTATGAAAGTTCTTGTTACCGGTGCTGCCGGCTTTATCGGCTACCACCTTTGTACCCGCCTCCTCAACGATGGTTGTACGGTAAGCGGTATTGACTGCCTGAACGATTATTACGATGTTAACCTGAAAAAAAATCGGCTAAAGCGAATTGAAAATCATGCGAATTTCACATTCCATGGTATTGACATCGCTTCCAGGGAAGACTTGTCCCGGGTTTTCTCTTCTGACTCTTTTGATGTGGTTGTCAACCTTGCCGCACAGGCCGGTGTTCGTTACAGTATTGAAAATCCGGCATCCTATGTGGACAGCAACCTGGTCGGATTCGGCAATATTTTAGAAGGGTGCCGCCATGGCGGCGTTAAGCACCTGGTGTATGCATCCAGCAGTTCGGTCTATGGACTGAACACCTTGATGCCGTTTTCTGTAAGGCACAATGTTGATCATCCCATCAGCCTTTATGCGGCCTCAAAAAAAGCCAACGAATTGATGGCCCATACCTACAGTTATCTCTACAACCTGCCGACCACGGGCTTGCGTTTCTTTACGGTTTACGGGCCTTGGGGCAGACCTGATATGGCATACTTTTTATTTACAAAAGCAATCACTGAGGGACGGCCTATTCGAGTATTCAACAATGGGAATATGCAAAGGGATTTCACCTATATCGATGACATCATCGAAGGTGTTCTCCGGGTCATGAATACCATCCCTGATAAAAATCCGGACTGGAATCCCGGCGCACCGGATCCGTCATCCAGCTGCGTACCGTATCGTCTTTACAATATTGGAAACAATCAACCCGTATCCCTGATGGATTTTATCGGGGCCATAGAAGATGCCTTGGGGCAGGACGCCCAGAAAGATTTCCAGCCCATGCAGGCCGGGGATGTGCCGGCCACTTACGCGGATGT
>QZLA01000131.1 GCA_004796375.1 Desulfobacteraceae bacterium | reverse complement strand
GGGTCTGGATATCCTTTTCCATGGCCCTGCTCATCCCGGCCACGGATATCCGGTAGTTTCGATTCAATGCAGTCCGGCTCAGGGCTTTGACGCTTTTAACCTCGGATTCATGGGCCGGAGGGTATCCGGCCTGGCAGATATCAATGCCAAGGTCTTCCTGGAACTCCAGCATGCGGGTTCTTTGTTCCGTGGAAAACATTAACCCTCTGAACTGCATGCCTTCCCGGATGGTTTCATCGATGACCAGGACGCGGTCCGAATTCGGGAGCGTTTGATGGGGACCGATCATAACCCTGCTTTGCGGTAACGTTCTTTGGGCGGGTTGAAATAACCGTGAATCAGGTCAGGGAAATCCTTTTTCAGCCGCTCAATGATAGTGCCCATGCCCAGGGGGGCTGAAAGCGGTTGGACCTGTTCCATTTTTTTCAGGTATGCCTTGGGGTCATAGTTCAGGTTACGCCACTGGATCATGTTAATGTCATGGGTTTTAATTAAACGGTGCAGGGCGTTGAATTCATCCTCTGTATCGGTAAACCCCGGACAGTTCAAGTAATTCACCGCAACAAATGCATCCCCGGTCCTGGCCCGGTCAATGCTGGCCAGCACATCCTGGAATGAATAGGATCGGGGTCTGAAGTAGGCCGTATAGTGAGATTCCTGGGTAGAATTCATGGAGACCCGGATGGCGTCCAGCCCTGACCGGCAAAGCCGTTCGATTTTATCCGGCATGCTGGCATTGGTGTTCATATTGACAGACCCTTTGTCTGTGGTGTCCCGAATCTGTCGAACAGCAGGTTCTATCACATCAAATGCAGTAAGCGGGTCCCCTTCGCATCCTTGTCCGAAGCTGACCACGGCATGCTTGACGCGGGTGATATGCTCCAGGGCCAATTCGGCAATCTCCCCGGGTGATGGTGTAAAATCGATCCGGTTCTGGCAGGCGGAAAGAACCGGATCGGGCTGAAGGGAGATGCAGCCCAAGCAGCGGGCATTACAGGCTTGGGCTGTTGGCAGCGGTGCCTCATACCGCTTGAGGAAAAAATTTTTTCCGGCCGGACATCCATAAGAGAGGGCGCAGTGCTCGATATGTCGTATCAACCGGTTGGACGGATATTTATTCCGCATTTGGTCCACACCGTTTTTAACCCTGTGAAGCGGCATCTGTCGCAAATCCTGCCGAGGTTCCTTGTCCACACAGATGGCTGCGGACCTGAATCCCTGATCCAGAAAGCCGGCAGCACCATAGGAAAACAGCGGCAAGAGAGATGATGCGGATGAATCATCATAGGCGCAGGAGAGCCGGTTGACGTGCCCTGGTGAGTTGAATGCGCCTACAGCCAGAATCGGTTCTCCGGGTTCGAAAGGGTTCCGGGTCAATACCTCAAAGTCGAGCGTATCGAAATTAAAAACAATGGGATGACGGTCGGGCAGGAGCATCAATTCACTGCCATGGGGCATGTCGATGGTGTCGTCAGGCGTCAGTACCTGCAGTCTATTCCCTGCCATCCCCACCGCGGCGTAACCCTCCAGATCGAAGATCTCCCCATTGGGTGCTGCGGCCACAGCAGTGACGGTATTGGCTTCGTGAAAACCTCTTGTGGCGTGGTTCATCTTCATGGGTGGGTTATACCAGACCTGAGAGGGTTTCTCAACTCTTCGCACAGCACAGGTAGTGTCCATGATTTTGGTGGATAGATTCCACAATCCAAGGCTAGTAAAAAAAATGTTGGTTTCTCCCTGAAATCATATCTGTTTAAAATCATTCAACACCTTGAATTGATATGCAAATTTTTTCATTCTATTTTTGACTGCTTTTGCTAACTTCGGCCTAACAATCTTCTAATTTAAACCTCATTCTGATCTGTTAGGTTCGCCATGTTCTTGAAAATGCTGTTTTTTTAAACAAAATGTTTGGATGAGATGAGATGAATCAGGGCAGCGAAAACAGAAACCACGACAGTGCCGCCTGATGGAGAACCAGCGCGCCAGCCTTCATTGTATGGTTATCCCTTGTGGGCTCATAGCTACCATAACTTGATGAATAACATAAAAACCAAGAGGTGAACTTGACACCATCCAACTTATTAATTCTGCTTCTCCTGCTTTCAACCCTGGCATTCTGGCTGGGCAAGAGGAGATCTTTTGCAGTGGTAAAAGATTCTGGCGGGCCAAGGATGCTTCATTCAAGACCCGGCTATTATGGGACGCTTACCGCGCTCTGGTGCGGCTTGCCGGCCCTGCTGGTGTTCTCTTTCTGGCTGGGATTCGAGTCCAATATCATCACGGATCTGGTATTGTCGAGCCTGCCCGAAAGTTTGAAAGAACTCCCCCCGGACCGGTTAAACCTGATCATGAACGACATCAAGAATCTGGTCTACGGGAATATTGTTTCCGGTGAAGTGAGTAAGGATATTCAGGCAGCGGCGGATCAATACAAGCGGCTGGAAAGCATCAGCCACATGGCATTGAGTGTCATTGTCGTTGTTCTCGCCATTATCGGCTGCCTGGTGGTCCAGAAGTTGATCAGCCCTTCACTCCGTGCCAGGAATCATGTTGAGCGGGTCATCAAGTATATCCTGATTGCCTGTTCCACCATTGCTATTTTTACCACCATCGGAATTGTACTGTCCGTTCTGTACGAGGCGATCCGTTTTTTCCAGATGATCCCTTTGACAGAGTTTTTGTTCGGCCTTGAGTGGAGCCCCCAGATGGCCATCCGTGCGGACCAGGTTGGATCATCCGGTGCGTTCGGGGCGATCCCGGTGTTCATGGGCACCATGCTAATTTCAGCCATCGCCATGGCGGTTGCCGTACCCATTGGTCTCATGTCTGCCATTTACCTGTCCGAATATGCCAATAAAAAGTTCAGGGCTGTGGCCAAACCCATGCTGGAAATCCTGGCCGGAATTCCAACCGTTGTTTATGGGTTTTTTGCTGCCCTGGTGGTGGCACCGGTCATTCGGAACACCGGCGCAATGATCGGCCTGGATGTTTCCAGTGAGAGTGCCCTGGCCGCCGGCCTGGTCATGGGGGTCATGATTATCCCGTTTGTATCCTCACTGTCTGATGACGTCATTAACGCGGTGCCGCAAAGCTTGAGAGACGGCGCCTACGGCCTTGGTTCCACGCAGTCGGAAACCATCCGGCAGGTGATCCTGCCGGCAGCGCTGCCGGGTATTGTCGGCGGGGTGTTGCTGGCGGTCTCCCGTGCCATTGGGGAAACCATGATCGTGGTGATGGCCGCCGGGTTATCAGCCAACCTGACCGTCAATCCTCTCAAAACAGTGACCACGGTTACCGTTCAGATCGTTACCCTGCTGGTGGGTGACCAGGAGTTTGACAGTCCCAAAACCCTGGCGGCATTCGCTTTAGGGTTGATGCTGTTTATTGTCACTTTGATTCTCAATGTTGTCGCACTTTATGTGGTTCGAAAATACAGGGAGCAATATGAATAACAATAATAATAGCCAGAGAACCATCGATATTGTCAACAAGGGGCTGCAGAAAAGATATAAAGCAGAAAAGCGGTTCCGGCTTTACGGTCTTTGGGCCATTATCATCAGCCTGATGTGCCTGGCCACCCTGTTTATCAGTATTATGGCCAACGGGTATACGGCGTTTCAGCAGACTTACATCAATCTTGATATTTTTCTGGATCCCACGGAAATAGACAAGTCAAATCTGGCGTCGGCAGATTATCAGGGAATGATTAAAAAGTCCTTACGGGAGATGTTTCCTGAGGTTAAAAACCGGCGGGAAAAGAAAAAGCTGTATTCCATGGTGAGTTCCGGTGCCTCATATGACCTGCTCGATTTTGTAAAAGAACACCCCGAAGGAATCGGCGGCACCATCTCTTTGTGGGTGCCGGCAGACGATGATGTCGACATGTTCATGAAAGGCCACATCAAACGGAGTGTGCCAGAAGGGGACCGTCGGTTGAACGACAATCAGATTGCCTGGATTGACAGCCTTGTTGAACGAAACCGGATCAAAAAGAAATTCAATACCACATTCTTCACTGCGGGTGATTCCCGGGAACCTGAACTGGCCGGTATCTGGGGGGCTGCGTGTGGTTCCTTTTTTACCCTCCTGGTCACGTTGCTTCTTTCCTTTCCCATTGGTGTAGCCGCAGCCGTCTACTTGGAGGAATATGCACCCAAAAACAGATGGACCGACCTCATCGAAGTCAACATCAACAACCTGGCCGCGGTTCCCTCAATTGTTTTTGGGCTTTTAGGTCTGGCTGTGTTCCTCAATTTTTTCGGCCTGCCCAGATCCGCTCCGATGGTTGGCGGATTCGTGCTGACCTTGATGACCCTGCCGACCATTATCATTGCCGGTCGGGCCTCCCTGAAATCGGTCCCGCCGTCCATCCGTGAGGCATCTTTGGGCGTGGGGGCTTCCAGGACCCAGATGGTCACCCATCATGTCCTCCCACTGGCCATGCCCGGTATGATGACCGGTACCATCATCGGTATGGCCCAGGCACTTGGAGAAACCGCACCATTGCTGATGATCGGCATGGTCGCGTTTATCGTTGATATTCCCGGCGGGTTTTCCGACCCGTCCACGGTTTTACCGGTTCAGATTTTCTTGTGGGCAGACAGCCCGGAGCGGGGATTTCTGGAGCGGACTTCTGCCGCAATTATGGTACTTTTGGCATTTCTGATTACCATGAATGCAGCAGCCGTTATTTTAAGAAAGAAATTTGAAAGACGTTGGTAAGTCAGTTTAACTTAAATTGTAACAAACAGGAGATGAACATGAAAAAAGTATTATTAACCATTTTGGCCCTGGCATTTATTGCAGGCGTTGCTGGTCCGTCATTTGCCGATTCTTCCAGAGATTATATCTCTATTGTCGGCTCCTCAACGGTTTACCCGTTTGCCACGGTTGTTGCTGAAAAGTTCGGGAAATCCACCTCATTTAAAACCCCGAAAATTGAATCCACCGGTTCCGGCGGGGGACACAAACTGTTTGGTGCCGGTGTTGGCGTTCAGCACCCGGATATCACCAACTCCTCCAGAAGAATCAAGAAATCCGAGTTTGAAAAAGCAACCAAAAACGGTATCCAGATTGTTGAAGTAAAAGTCGGATACGATGGTATTGTTGTTGCCAACTCCAAAAAAGCGGAGGCGTTTAAGCTGACCCGTAAGGACCTGTTCCTTGCTCTGGCAGCCAGAGTGCCCAATCCTTCCGGATCTGAGCAGCTGGTAGACAACCCCTACAAAACCTGGAAAGATGTAAATTCCTCTCTTCCTGATGTGAAAATCGAAGTTCTTGGCCCTCCCCCGACTTCCGGTACCAGAGATGCATTTGTTGAACTGGCCATGGAAGGCGGCGCTAAAAAATTCGGCTGGATCAAAGCCATGAAGAAAAAAGACAAAAAAGCGTATAAAGCGGTTTGTCACACTGTTCGTGAAGACGGTGCTTACATTGAAGCCGGTGAAAACGACAACCTGATTGT
>QZLA01000170.1 GCA_004796375.1 Desulfobacteraceae bacterium | reverse complement strand
TGAAGGTTTGTGGGCTATTCGTTCCCGGCAGGTTAGCTCCCCGTCCTGGTGGTATAAGACACCAAGATCAATAATCGTGCACCCTTCCCCCATCTGCCGGACAAGTGGTGCAGAAAAACTATGATCCCGGTAACGCTTTCTTCCATCTATCAGTGATTCCTCGAACAAGAATTTGGCGCAGGCAACGTCTCCGCTGAAGCTACGACGGTTCAAGAAGCGGCGCAACTACATTTGATTGTTCGTTCCGAACAGATTCTCCCAACCCCTTTAACGCCTAACTCATTGGTTTCGCCCGTACCTGTTTTGGTAAACATTAAACTTCCAATATAACGCCGTATCCATTGTCATCGCCTAACCCAGTTTCCGTACAAAGTGATTTTTCAATCTGTAGTTTAAAGTAAAATCCCCCCGTGTTCTCTGTGCCTCCGTGTGAGCATTAAACACTCTGTCTGGCGCACCCATCATGGATCTTGCCGGTATCTATCTCTGCATTCGTGTCCATTAGCGTTCATCAGTGGTTTCATTCCAAGACTCATAATATGCCTGATTCATATGTTTCGTCCGCTTCATATTGTGACGGCATGAGCCATAATACAGGCTGCGTTATCATTGAAATATCGGATTGACACTCCGAATATTCAATGATAAATTGCTTGTATGATTCAAAGGGCATCACATATATACGCACTTGAAAAAGCATTAAACAGAACTCCAGTTGTATCTCTTCTGGGGCCAAGGCAATGTGGAAAAACAACATTAGCTAGAATTTTTGAAAAAAAATTTAATGCCACATTCTTTGACTTGGAGTCACACCAGGATCTTCAGCGACTTCAAAATCCGGAACTGATTCTCGGGGCTCTTGAAGGTCTTGTGATTATAGATGAAATCCAGGAAAAACCAGAACTTTTCAAAATTTTACGTGTTTTGGTGGACAAACCGGACAGACGCACCAAATTCTTAATACTTGGCAGTGCTTCGCCTCACATTATAAAAAATGTATCAGAAACTTTAGCTGGGCGAACTGAATTTGTCGAGTTGTCGGGTTTCAATTTCATAGAGACTGATAAAAGAAATATTCAGGATCTCTGGATACGCGGCGGTTTTCCTCTTTCATATCTAGCCGGTTCAACAGAGGATAGTGTCAGTTGGAGGGAAGCGTTTATTCGAACTTTCCTGGAACGAGATATTCCGCAACTGGGATTCAAAATACCGGCTACTGCAATGAGAAGGTTTTGGACCATGCTTGCACACTATCATGGTCAGACACTGAATGCTTCAGAAATCGGCAGGTCCCTGGGTGTCACAGATAAAACAATAAGGACCTATCTGGATATTCTGACAGGTACTTTTATGATGAGACAGTTGCAGCCATGGTATGAAAACCTAAATAAAAGGCAGGTGAAAGCACCTAAGATTTTTTTTCGAGATTCAGGTCTTTTGCATCAATTACTAAACATTGGTGATCTGCACAATCTTTTAGGGCACCCCAAACTGGGTGCTTCCTGGGAAGGTTTTGCTATGGAGCAGGCTATACAGATACTCAAACCGGGCGAAGTATATTACTGGGCTACCTATAGCGGTGCAGAACTGGATTTAATGTTTTTTAAAGGTGGGAAAAAATATGGCATTGAATTTAAGTTCAATGAGGCCCCAAAACTTACAAAATCAATGCGCATTGCCTGTGATGACTTAAAATTAGAACATCTCTGGATCGTATATCCAGGAGAGCATACTTATCCTGTAGAAAAGAATATTTCTGTTTTATCTTTAGGCCGCATTGCGGATATTTCTCTGTGACTTCTCGCGGACTTGGTGCTACACATGGTGGACTCCCTTGTCTGTCCCAATTGTGATGCAAGGCACCATTTCCACCAACTTAGGAGATTGTTGTCATGAGCAAGATGCCTGATCCACAACGAACCCAAACAATTACTTCCGCTGCTGGTGAGCAGAAAAAAGCAAAACAGGGAATTTGGCAACAAGGACAATTGATACTTAAAGAGTATCGTATTGAGAAAACATTGGGTCAGGGCGGAGTAAGGATAAAGCTCTGATTATTTATGAAACACAGGTTCATCAGAAAGACAATAAAAACATGAGACATCGTTTGTCTATGGTTTATGAAACAAAAGCTGCCATATTAGGAGATATTGGTGAGCATCAAGAAGCCGTTTTATACTACGACAAAGCCATCCGGATCGAGGAAAATCTGTTTCATCAGGAGGGTAGATCAGAGTTTGCCAATGAATTGGCTGTAACATATCTGAATAAAGCCAATTCTCTTGTAATCCTTGGCGAGTATGAAAGCGCTCTTTCGCACTACAATAAAAGTATGACAACCTGGGAACGGCTCATATATCAGGAAGGGCGGTCTGAACTTGAAATCAATGTGGCGTTTGTTTATACGCTAATTACTCGAGTGCACCATGAAATGGGAGACTATGATTCAGCCATTGCCTATCATGATAAAGCAATAGAGATAGGGGAAAGACTGGTCAATCAACAGAAGAAAACAGAATTCAGACCTTTCCTGGCAGGCGCTTACCAAAACAAAACATTGACACTGATCCAGTTAAAATTACATACAGACGCCATTTCACTCCTTGATAAAGCAATCAAAATCAGAGAGCAATTGGTAAACGATGAAGGTAAAGTGGAATTTCTCGGCGATTTAGCTGTGATAAAAAAGAAGAAAGCTGATGTGTTACTTTCGATGGGGGAGGTGAACCAGGCCAAATCAGTACTGGAGGCAGTTATCCCTATTCTTGAGTCTGAGATAAAAAGGACCGACCGAGGCAACCTGAAAAACTGCCTGACGACAGCTATGGAAACACTTAATCGGATTCGAGATACACAGTAACTTGTTATCTTTTGCTGAACCAAGGGCTGCGCCAACAGTTGAGAAATTGTATCGAAAAACTCGGCGTCGTCAGGTAGTCGGATAGTATATAAACCGGCAGTCCAATGCGATTGAATCACTTCGCAATTGAACGTTTTTAAAGTTGTTTCAGTGGTTTTGAGATTTTGTAAACGCCTAGACAGTATGGGTGAAAACTAATGCATAAAAGACAGTGCAATATGCGGTGAACGA
>QZLA01000389.1 GCA_004796375.1 Desulfobacteraceae bacterium | reverse complement strand
GAAGGGGTGTATACCCATTTTGCCTCCGCCGACAGCCGGTCTGAATTTGATCAAGCCTATACCCGTCAGCAGATCGATCGGTTCGAACAGGTTTGTGCAACGCTTTTGCAAAAGGGAATTGATCCCGGGATCCGGCATGCAGCCAACAGTGCCGGTATTATAGAATATAAAAGGGCGCACTTGGACATGGTCAGGGCCGGAATCAGCCTGTACGGATTGTACCCCTCCGGAGATATTGACCCGGGCAGCATTGCACTCATGCCGGCCATGTCCCTTGAAGCCACCATCACATCGGTCAGGGAGGTTCCCAAGGGCTTTAAGGTGAGTTACGGCATGACCTATGAAACAAAGAAAGCCACCCGCCTGGCATCGGTACCTGCCGGCTATGCCGACGGATATTCAAGACTGCTGTCCTCCAAAGGGAAGATGCTGGTCCACGGGAAACGGGCGCCCATCTGCGGACGGGTGTGCATGGATCAGACCCTGATTGACGTGGGGCATATTCAAGGTGTTAAACCCGGGGATACCGCCACCCTGATCGGTACACAAAATGGTGAGTCGGTCACGGCAGATGATCTGGCACGCCTCACCCGCACCATCAATTATGAAGTGGTTTCCTCCCTGACATCCAGGGTAGGAAGGGTCTATTCCGGAAGAGACGATTCCGGACCGGACTGCGCCTGAGGATAAACAATATCACCGGACAGGGACAGGTCGTATCCCCCAAGCTGCCGGGCCTGTTCAGTAAAGTAACTCTCCTTGAGCAGCCCCAGGAAAAGCTGTATCCCCTGATCAAAAAAACGGTCTTTTGATACCAGAAAATCAAACCGTTCCATACAGATGGGGATGAAATCCAACCCGAGCTGCCTGGCCACCGGTTTGATGCCCGGACCTGCGCTGGCCTTGCCGCCTAAAATCTCTAACCCGATATCCAGATGCTTGGTCACACTGTTCGCATGTCCCTGGATCTGATCCTTATCGATGCCGGCCCGTTTTAGCTCGCGGTCAAACAGGGCCCGGGTACCGGTCCCTAGAGGACGGTTCACGATCCGGATATCCTTGTTCAGAAGGTCTTTAACCGATTTGATATTCCAAGGATTTCCCTTTTCGACAATCAGGCCCTGCTCCCGTTGACAGAAGTTGACCACTGCGGGCAGGGCAGACTCCTGCCCATTGAGAAAGGGAAAATTATAATCTTCATTATCCGCCACCAGGTGGCTCGAGGCAATATGGCACAGGTTCCGGCGCAGTGCTTTCAATCCGCCCATACTGCCGGTGAATCCGAACATGGCCAGGTGATCCTCATATTTTTGATTGAAAAAGGAGATCAGGTTGTCCAGCAGCAGATCGTTGGAACCGGCAATCAGGATCAAACCGTGGTATGGTGGAAGATCGGTGGCCGACTGGGGATAATTCTCCGTGGCGGTTTCAATCCACTGTTTCACCAGGTCCAGGGGAAACAACCACTTTCCCGTGACCTTGGATGCCGGAAGCCCCTTCTCGGCAATCAGTGAATACACCATTTTTTCATTTACATTTAAAAACCTGGCCACTTCCTTGGTGGAGAGCATCTCACCCATTACGTTTCTCCTGAAATGTCCTGATACTGGTTGAGTTGATCCTCGATCACCCCGATCACCTCATGGGGAGTCAAGGCGTCACATTGAACCTTGAAATCATGAAACTGATCATAAAGCCTGATCCGTTCAACATACAGGTCCTTGATATCCTGGTCCGGCCCGATGGCCACACCGCGCTTTTCCAGATCTGACAAGCGGGTTTTCAGTTCCGTCAGCCCGATTTCAAGGTAGATCACGATACTGGTATGCAACAGGTGCTCCATCGCTCTTTTTTTGTAAACCACACTGCCGCCGGTTGCAATTACTTTTTTCTCACAACTCAATTTTAAAAGATATTGGGCTTCCGTATCTAAAAACGCATCAATGCCATTTGCGGCAATAATCTGTGATAATGTCCGCTTCTCCCCCTGCTCAATCAGAACATCCGTATCAATGAACCCGTATCCCATTTTGGGTGCCAAAAGATGGCCAATGGTAGTTTTCCCTGCTGCGGGCATGCCGATCAGGGCAATGTTCCTTTTCTCTGGCTTAACCATAAAATTTAGCCTTTCTTTAAAATATCGTATTCACATATCACAAAACCAAAATAGTAACTATCTTTTTTGATGTTTAAGTGAAAAACACAGGATTCGAGCATATATAAACACCTTGACAAGAAATCACAGGGGTTTTATTGATATCTAAACTATTTATCGCTGTGGAAGAATTATGGCACCGAATATTGTATCAATTGTCGGTAAATCAAACTCGGGCAAAACCACTTTGCTGGAAAAACTGATTGCCTGCCTAAACGGCCGGGGGGTGGGCGTTGGCACCGTCAAACATGCCCACGATGGATTTGAATTTGATAAAAAGGGCAAAGACAGTTGGCGTCACCAGAATGCCGGAGCCAGAGCAACGCTTGTGATATCAGACAACAGGATTGTTCTGGTTAAAAACGAGCCCCCTCCTCCCCTTGAGGCCATGATCCAGTACCTTCAGGATATGGACCTGATCCTGGTAGAGGGATTTAAAACCGCACCGATCAATAAAATCGAAATTTTCCGGAAAGACGGTCCCCATGAACACCCGCTGGGTCTGAACGATGGATATCTCGTGGCCATGGTGACAGATGCAGCTTTGGAAACGACGGTTCCGACATTTGGGCTGGATGATATCGAGCCCCTTGCCGATTTTATTGAAAAAAAATATCTGCATGCCTAAATCCAAAACCATACACACGATCCTTATCTTTCTGACCGCCCTGTTATGCCTGACCGGCCCGGGAGCCGTCATGTCACAGGATATACCGGCGGCTCCGGGCGCCTGCCTGACCACTCTTGACAAGGGTTCGGTGAATTGGTCAACAGGCATGGTAACCGTCAAGGGTGAAGCCGCCCCTTTAAAAGATAAGAAAAAAAACGCCGATACCATATTTGGAGAAGCCCGGGCAGATGCCAGCCGGAATATTATCGAGCTGCTTAAACAGATCCGCATCTCTGCAGACCTGCCGGTGGGCACCTATGCAGCGGACAAGGATATCATCATGGCCGGCATTGAAAAAACAGCCATGGACGCCAGGATCACACGGCAGCTCTATTCTTCTGACGGTGCTTTGAAACTGACCCTTGAAACCAGTATCTATGGCGGATTTTTACAACTGGTTATCCCGGAAACCATCCGTCAGATTCCTAAAATTACACCTGCCGAACCGCAAACCGACCCCCTGGATGCCACCATTGACCATACCGGATTGATCATCGATGCCAGTGATATCGACTTTTCTCCGGTCATCTACCCGGTGATTCTGGATGAACAGGGCCGTGAACTGTACTCATCCGCATTCATCAGTCGGGAATATGCGGTTCAGAACGGCATCGTCACCTATGTCTGCTCATTAAAGGCGGCCATGAAAAGCAAACGCATCGGTATTCATCCCATGGTGCTCAAAGGACTTCGAGTGGGTGAGGCAACCCCCTCCTCCATTATCATCAACATGTCGGATACCAACAGGCTCGAAGAGGCGGTTGAGCGTCATCATTTTCTAAAAGAGTGCCGGGTGATCATCGTACTTGCCAAATAAATTCAATTCTCCGGGGACGGAACAACAGCACGGCCGATTTCGTTTTTAATGATTCGTCAGGATTCCCTTGCGCATATCAAAAATAACTAATTCACAAGATTGTTGTGCTCAATCTTGTGAATTAATTATCCGGGTCTATCACCGTGTTGTCGATCAGGCGGGTGTTGCCCACCCGAACAGCCAGGGCCAGAAGGGTTTTTCCCTCAACCGTTGAGACGTTTTCCAGGGTCTGGGGGTGGCAGAACTCGGCATATTCAACCGTGGTATGGGCAAAAGATGAGATGAACCGGATCACGTCCTGTTCAAGTGTTGTCACGTCACGCGTACCCTCTGCCACTGCCTGCCTGGCCCGCTCAAGCGCTTTGGACAGGCTCAGGGCGGATGATCGTTCTTCTTCGGACAGGTAAGTGTTTCTTGAACTCATGGCCAGCCCGTCGGGTTCCCTGAATATTTCGCCCGCCTCTATCCGGATGTTCCAGTCCAGATCCCGGGTCAACCGGCGGATCACCTGGAGTTGCTGATAATCTTTTTGTCCGAACACCGCCACCTGGGGTTTAACGATGTTGAAAAGCTTGGTGACTACAGTGGCCACCCCTTTGAAGTGGATGGGCCGGAATTTACCGCACAGATGGTTCGGGAGGTCTGTCAGCTCGACATAGGTCTGGAAACCCGGGGCATACATATCATCACGCGTGGGAAGAAATACGGCATCCACACCAGTTTTCCCGGCCAGCTCAATATCCCGCTCAATGTCTATGGGATAGGCATCCAGATCCTCGTTTTCTCCAAACTGCGTGGGATTGACAAAAATACTGACCACCAGCCGGTTACATAGCGGCCGACCCTTTTCCATCAATGACAGGTGCCCCTGATGAAAATACCCCATGGTCGGTACCAGGCCAATGGTCAGTCCTTGGGCCAGAACCCCTTCTGACCAAGCCTGCATCTCTTTTTTTGATCGCAATATCTCCACTATTTTTCAAGCTCCTCTTTAATGGCAATCCCCATATCCAATACCGTATATGGTTTTTTTACAAAGCTCTTTGCCCCTAAATCCTGGATCAGGCGGCTTTCCTTTTGATTGAGTTCACCGGTCACCGTGGTGATGATTTTCTGTCCCGGGTACATGCGCTTGATTAGTCTGAAGGTTTCCATGCGCTTTGCCGCAACCGCCCCTGGCCGATCCTGTCTTTCCGCCACTGGATCCGTCATATCTTCGGCAGCCGGTGCCAGGTCAAAAACAACCACATCCGCTCCCTTGAGTTTCATCAGGTTGACAGCATCATGCCCGTTGGCGGCCGACCACGCTTTATATCCCAATCCGTGGAGGATGTCACACGCAATTTTGCCCTGTGACCGGTCTTCATCCACCACCAGGATGTGTTCACCATCCCCCTTGATCTCATCGACCACCAGGCAGCTCTCTTCCAGGCTCATGCGCACCGCCGGCAGGTACATGGCAAGGCGGTTCCCCCGATTGCCGGACCGGGCATGGATATATCCCTGATGATCCTGTACCGTATTCCACACCACACAAAGCTCCAGTCCGGTTCCGCTTTTTCCCAGCACCTTTTTGATAAAAAAGGGTTCAAACAGGTGTTCGATGACGTTCTGATCCAGAGGGTCTCCATTGTCTTCAACAGACAGCACCGTGTATTCACCGGGCGGTATCTCATGGTCTTCTGAGTTGTGTTTATGGATAAACACATTTGAGGTGGAAACCGTAATCCGGCCGCTCTCCCCGACCTGGGTATGGGCGAACCAGAGCAGCCCGGTAAGCGCCTTTTCCACATGCATGTAGGAGGCATTCACCAGCAGCAGTTCCGGGTCCAGGGTCATATCCATCACCACGTTCGGGAACTTCGACCTGAGCGTGTCTTCAAACTCTGCGGACTGGATAAACCGGTCAACAATCTGGTTCATGCTGAGCAACTGCAGAT
>QZLA01000002.1 GCA_004796375.1 Desulfobacteraceae bacterium | reverse complement strand
TACCGGCCGACACCGCCGTGTATAAACAAAGGGTATGCCGTGTTTTTGAGATACCACTGCATCAAAATAAAAGAGGAATACTTTGAGACTTTTCCGGGTGCCTCGTTACCCTTCAGGATCAGCGCATGGGGGTCAACAGCATCAATTTTTTCAGTGACATTCACATCTCTGATTTCAAGGATGATCCGCGTATCATTAAATCCGCTGAATGTGTCGGTGATGCCACTTTCTTGGCCGGGGGCCGCATCATCATCCAGAGGAACGATAATCGCGTCAAGATTGGTCAGGCCAAGAGACTTCAGCTCCCGTATCAATCCATGATCACAGCGGGCCAGGCGTATGGCAAAAAGAAAATCTTCCCGGGCCAGGATTCCGGCATTTTTAACAATCTCATCCGGCGTTAAGAATTCAGTGTCGTAGACCGGCAGGCCGCCGGCAAGATAAATATCATTGAAATACTTGAGTTCAAATACCTTTACCGGGTTAAACACCATTAAGGGTAATCTTGAGTTCAGTATTCTTTTAATCATCCTGGTATCTCCATCAAAGGGTTAAGTTTGGTTCAGTGCCACGGTTTCTTTGGCAAAATCACGGATAAGTTTACAATTATCGTGCCATACCCGGGTCAACGGATAACCCGCTGATATCAGGCTGCAATTGAAAATCAGAAAAAAATGTGTTACGTCTATACGTACAATAATTGAACATAAGATATACACGTCATGATCATTGAGGGCCAAGTTGAAAACCTATCGACTCACTTCGGAAGAAAGAATCTTTTACAAAACCGTATACAATGCCGCATTTGCCAATCCGTTCAGCTCTCTGAGAGAACGGCTGGACCAGAAAATTGCCGGCCTGTTCCCATCGGTTCCCCGCAGGGAAAGCATCAATCAATGTATCTTTGAGATCGATCGCAGAATCCGGGAACTCGAATCCCGAAACCGGGCCACCATCCATGCCTATGAAGGTGAGGACAGACGCCTGATCCGTATCGTGTTCCTCTTTGACACGTTTCATAAGTTCAGGGATGATTTTGACCGGCTGATCAAGGACCAGATCAAGGCCCAGGACACGCCCGTGAAGGTCCACTTTGCAGAGCAGGCGATGCAGATGCTCCATCAACGCGGATTTTCCCCTGAGAGCACCTGTCACTATTTTGCCCTTTCCTACCAGCTTCGCCGGGCGTTTTATTTTATTTCCAACTCGCTGGTAGGCCGGTGCCAGAGCATGCAGACACTGAAAAAACACCTGTGGTACAATGTGTTCACCCAGAACATTGACCTGTACGATAATTTTTTATGGGACCGGATGGAAGATTTTTCCACGCTGCTTTTAGGTGAAACCGGCACCGGTAAGGGGACTGCTGCCAAAGCCATTGGGAGGAGCGGGTTTATCCCCTTTGATGAAAAACAGAACTGCTTTACCCAGAGTTTTACCCGGGCCTTCAGCTCCCTGAACCTGTCCCAGTACCCGGAAACCCTCCTGGAATCAGAACTGTTCGGCCATAAAAAAGGGGCGTTCACAGGTGCTGTAGACGATTACCAGGGGGTGTTTGACCGGTGCAGCCCCTATGGTTCCATTCTGCTGGATGAAATCGGCGAGATCCCGGAACATGTTCAGATCAAGCTTTTAAGGGTACTTCAGGAACGGACCTTCACCCCGGTCGGCGGGCACACCACGGCCCGGTTTAACGGCCGTGTGATCGCCGCAACCAATCGCCCCAAAACGGACATACTCGAAGGGAAAATATTCAGGGATGACTTCTACTACCGACTGTGTTCGGATATTATCGAGGTCCCGTCACTTTCCCGGCGCATCAGGGAGCGTCCAAAGGAGTTGGATGATCTGCTGGCATTTACCTTGAAAAAGCTAATCGGAACCG
The DNA here is from genome assembly GCA_004796375.1 of Desulfobacteraceae bacterium. Lineage (GTDB taxonomy): Bacteria > Desulfobacterota > Desulfobacteria > Desulfobacterales > Desulfobacteraceae > MADRE2. The sequence goes on along the minus strand of QZLA01000002.1, from coordinate 27,124 downwards.
ATGAACCGGATCTGGCAAATAAAATATCCAGAACCATTGACAGGCAGTTGGGAAAAGATTATCACTGGCCTGGTAATGTAAGGGAGCTGGAACAGTGCGTCAGGAGCATACTGCTGCGGCGGGAGTATAAAGGCAATGCCAAGGGGGTCCTTCAGAACCAAAGCCTGGCACAGCAGCTCATCCATGGGATAGAATCATGCGACATCAGCGTATCGTCCCTGGTTTCAGGGTATTGCGCTCTGCTGTATGAAAAATTCCATACCTACGAAGAGGTGGCCAGAAAAACCGGACTTGACCGGAGAACCATTAAAAAACATGTCCAGGGGTATCTGGATTCGAAATAGCAAGGAAAGTTCATGCTGTATTATTTACCTGTTCCTGTAAAGGGATCCCTCGCATTTTTACTTTACGTGTTCAACACCCTTTTTTTCTGCACCTTTTTATTCCTGGTTGCTTCAATCAAGCTGCTCATCCCCTGGTCCCCGCTTACCCGGCAGTGCGACAGGGTCCTTAATTTCATCGCAACCTGCTGGATCGCGGTCAATGGCTTCAACTCCAACCTGTTTTCACGCCTGGAGTGGGATATCAGGGGAACCCAGGAATTTTCCAGAAAAGAGTGGTACCTGGTACTCTCCAACCACCAGTCCTGGGTAGACATCCTGGTACTCCAAAAATGCCTGAACACCAGAATTCCGCTGCTCAAGTTTTTCCTGAAAAAGGAACTGATCTGGGTACCTGTGCTGGGCCTGGCATGGTGGGCCCTGGATTTTCCCTTCATGCAGCGGTATTCCAGCGCCCAGCTCAAAGCCAAACCCCACCTGAAAGGCAAGGATCTTGAACGGACCAAAACCGCCTGCAGAAAATTCAAGACCATACCGGTATCGGTCATGAACTTTATTGAGGGGACCCGGTTCACCCCGGAGAAGCATCTATCACAGAACAGTGACTTCCAGCATCTTTTGTCACCCAAAGCCGGGGGAATCGCCTTTGTGCTGGGTGCCATGGGGGAGTATCTTCATAAGATCGTCAACGTTACCATTGTCTACCAGGGATCACCCCCGACCTTCTGGCAGTATATATCAGGCCAGGTGAAAAAGATTACCGTGGATTTCGAAATATTGCCGATCACTTCCCATATGATCGGCGATTACTTTAATGATCCGGCCTTCAAGGACAGCTTCTGCACCTGGCTGAACACATTGTGGCTTGAAAAGGACAGGAAGATTGAAACGATTAAGATGGAATCGTCATCTACCGGTTCATCACTCTGATCTCATACATCCCCATATCTGATCCGTCTTCCATTTTAACGGGCATTTCGCGGATATTGGCATTCCTGATCATCTCGGTCAACCGCTTCTCCGAGTGTTTTCCGATCACTGCGGTTCCCGGCATCATGGCATTAATCACTTCCACCACCGGATTGGCCGGACTGGACTTCATCAGCTTGATTAAATTTTTCCTTTCAACCCCGAGATCGTCGATCTTCTGCTGCTCGATATCCACTTTTCGATTGAGCTGATCAATTGAGGTTTCCAGTTTCTCGCTGACATCAAAGCTTTCATCCAGCTTGACCTCAGCCTCGTGGGCATCGGCCGTTAATTTTTTCATCGCCTCTTTTAATGTCTTGGCATCATCAGCCTTTTCAGGGTCGGCCTCGATGGTTGACAGGCGATCGGAGACTTCTCTCTGGTTGAGCTGTGCCCTGTCCTGTATGTGGGCATACTCGGTGATGGCCTGCTGAACCTTCCTGTGCTCCTCTTCCAGCCCAGCCTGCTTTTCTTTGATTTTATCAATCTCTTTTTGAATCTGGTCCTTTTGCTCCTGATTCTTTTTCAGCTCTTTTTCCATAAACGGGTCCTGTCCGATCCTGAAAATACAGGGAGATGAGGTTTCAGACCCCACATTCCTGACAAAAATCCCCATTTTGGAATTCACCTGGGATGAGATCACTTTTCCTGAAAAGGCCCTGAGCGCGCCGTAGCTTTCCAGGGTTGAATCCACGATCTCCTTTTCGACCATGATATTGCCCATGCAGAGTATTGTGGATTTATGTATAAATTTGGCCGTAACATTTCCTTTGGCATATACCGTGGACTCATTGATTCCACCGTTGATAATCAAATCACCTTCGGCATTTACGATACCACCGTCCAGTTCATGGGCGGTCACATCATTGGCATCCACCTTGAATCCGCTTTTAATGCACCCCTTGATGATCACGTTACCCGGGTATTCCACATGACCGGTTTCATAGTCCACATCCCCGTCCACCTCGTATTCCTCATGGACAAACACCACTTCAGACAGTGTAAACTTGGGGTACCCCGTCACCGTTGCCAGAATTTTCAGCCCATCCTCTGATAATTTGGTACCTTTGCTGTATTTGAGCGCAATATCCCGCTCAGGCGCGGCCATGATCTCTTCACCGTAAATATTGGTACCATTTTTAGCCTTCACCGGTGGTGTTTTTTCAGCCAGGACGGTCCCCTCCTGGACCAGGGGGATTTCACCCCGGTCCTTGAAATCGATATTTCCCTCCTTATCAATCCCACCGGCTTTCAGGTGATCCGTGTTAAAAAAGAATTCAACCCGGGCATCTTTCCCCTCTACGGGGGCATCGCCTTTGGCCACGCGAAATGCTTTGGTCTTAAACCCCTTGGACTTTAAAAACCCCTGGATCAATTCATCCACGGCAACACCGTAAATAATATCATGTTCCGTCAGGCTGTTTTTGAGATCCTCAACGGTCAGTGACGATTCAAAATCTTTGGTTTTCGTTAAAAATGCAGCATAGAAATCCGATGAGATCTGAAGAATCACCCCGCCATCTAATATGACCGGTTCCATCATGGCGGGTTTTTCAGGCTCGGCTGCCGGTTGTTCCTTCTCCGTGGGGGCCTCATCTGCGTCAGGTTTGGCACGGTTTTCCTGCGGCACTGCGGTGGGCAGATCCCAGTCCTGATCATCCTGATCTTTACCTTGTGCCTGATCCGGTATCGGGTCGGGCGCAACCGCATCATCTTTTTTAAGCCGGTTCTGGCTCTCCAGGATTTCATCCCGCTGAGCCAGGGTGAAAAACCCGGTTTCCACCAGGATATCTCCGATCCTGCGGGGTTTTCGTTTATTCATCAGATCTGATTTCTGCTCTTCTAAAGCAAGCTGGAGCACACTTTTGGTCAGGTAGCCCTTCTCCATGGCTATGGCACCGAACCGGATCTCTTTTTTACGCATCTGAAGGGTTTTCAGCAGATTCAATACGCGCTTGAGATCCTGTCTGGAAATCAGGTCATGTTTTAACAATTGTTCAACCAGGGTGCGTTCCGGGACTGGCGGCTGCCGCAGCCTTTAAGGGCTTTTAGCAGGTCGTCCCGGGAAATCAGGTTATTTTTCAACGCCAGTTTGCCAATGGCCGGCGCTGATTCGAGCAGCGTCTTGTCGTTTGGCATATCCACTCCGGCTACGGATTAAAAACGATCGATATCAGCCCAGCGAAAATAAAGTGGAGTTCCATTAAAAAATCAAGATGTTTTCCTGAAATCAGGTCCCCTTTCTTATAGATTCTGATCAAGTAAAGCATGAAAAGGGGCAATAATGCAAGGAAGAATCCGGTTTTATTGATGATTCCAAAGGCTGCCGGCACCACCAGAATAAAAATAATGCCAACGAGAACATACTTAATCAGCGCGTAAGATCTCTTTTCTCCAAGCAGGATGGGCAGGGTTTCCTTTCCCGTGATCCGGTCGCCCTGGATTTCAACAATGTCAAAAAACGCGGTTCTGCAGAACACCAGTCCGGTGGCAAAAGTAAATGCAACAAGGGTAGGGACAATTGAACCGCCATTGCAGCAGGCGGGCAGCAGGCTGGTGACCATGCCCCATGCAATGGCGATCAGGATGGTTTTTGATCCGGGTATATCTTTGATCCGCCGCATCCGGTGTTGACCGATCCCCCAGGGAATCACTTTCAGGTTATAGGAGAGACCCAGAACACTCATGATCAGCAGCAAAAGAAATGAAACCAGATCGATGGTAGAGGCCAGAACCAGGCCCATGCCGCCGGATACAACCGCCAGTGCCCATAAAACGGTCCGATGCTTTTCATAAAATACCGCCCTGACCGGATTGTTGTACCGGTCTGATTTGACGGCAAACAGATTGTTGATGATCTGCATGGACAAAATATACAGCATGGCCACCACGCCATGGATGGTCCTCTGAGAAAATCCCTGCAATACGGAACAGGCAAACGTCAGCCCGCCTGCACCCAGCGCCAGGAGCAGATTGGACAGCAGCAGAAAATCCCTGACCCTGTAGAAAGCACTGAGAACCGGACGTTTTTGTTCAAAGGTTCGTTCAATCCGCTGGAATGCTTTTTTAATGATCCAGTTGGGTGTTGATGCCCCTGCCGTGATGGCCACCGACTCCAGGTCGACCAGTTCATTCATATCCAGTTCATCAATATCCTCGATGTGAAAAGCGGGTTTCCCGTTTTCTCCGGCGATCTGGGCCAGGCGTTTGGTATTGCCGCTTTGCCTGCCGCCGACCACAACCACGGCATCATGCTCTGTTGCAATGGCCCGCACTTCGCTCTGCCGCCGGTCCGTGGACCCGCAAATGGTGTTGAACACCTTGTAATGGGGGGCAGTCCGGGCCAGGGTATCCTGGACCTGTTCGAAAAATGAGGTGTTCTGGGTGGTCTGTGCCACAACAACCGCTTGCTCAAAAGCGGGCAGACGGTTGAGTTCCTCCAGGGTGGAGACAATATATCCCCTGCCCTTTGCATAGCCTAAAAGCCCGATGACTTCCGCATGATTCTTATCGCCGATAATAATCGTGGCACACCCTTTGGCGGCATATTTCTTGATAATATTCTGAACGCTTGTCACCCGGGGGCAGGTGGCATTGATCACGGTGAATCCTGCTGTTTGAAGGGCTTCTTCATCTTCTGGCGGAACACCATGGGCACGGATCAAAACAATACCCTCTCCCTTATCCGGGATCCGGTCCAGTTTGTGAATCCGTTTGCTTTCAAGCAGTTCAAGGACCTGCGGATTGTGAATCAGCGGTCCATAGGTAAAAATGGGAACATCACTGGTATTGGATGCATCAAGGACCATGTCCACGGCCCGTCTTACCCCCATACAGAAGCCTGCGGTCCTGGCGATGGTCACCCTCATGACACGCTGCTCAGTACCTGCACCAAATGATCAAACTCTTTCTGGGATTTAAAGTTGATTTCTATCTTGCCGCTGTCACCGCTTTTTTTGATTTTGACATTGGATCGAATATTTTTTGACAGCTGTGAGCAGATCTGCTCAAGGTATTTTTTATCGTCAGGGTCTGTTTTCTTTTCCTGGGGTTTAGGCTCCACCTTGGACTTGTTTACCAGCTTTTCAGTTTCCCTGACGGACAAGCGCTTGCTGACAACCGTATTGAATAAGCGGACCTGATCATCCATGCTGGATGCGCCCAGCAGGGCGCGGGCGTGCCCCATGGTGATCTCCTCCTTGACCAGGCTGTTTTTGATCATGTCCGGCAGGCTCCTGAGCCTGAGCAGGTTGGCAATGGTGGAGCGGTTCTTCCCGATCTTCCGGGCCACCTTTTCCTGGGTGTATTTAAACTCCTGGATGAGACGAAAATACGCTTCAGCCTCCTCCAATACATTCAGGTTTTCACGCTGGATGTTCTCAATGATGGACACTTCCAGCATCTGCTCGTCGTTCAGGTTTTTTATAAAAACAGGAACATGGGTAAGATTGGCTTCTTTGGCGGCCCGAAGCCGCCGCTCGCCGGCGATGAGCTCAAAAGAATCGTTCAGGTGCCTGACCAACAGGGGTTGAAGCACCCCCTGCTCGGCAATGGACTGGGTCAGTTTCTCGAGTTCACTCTCATCAAACACCGTTCGCGGCTGGTATTTGTTCGGCGTGATATCATCCACTGGACACATCATAAATGCTTCATTTTCGCCCGGACCATCGATATCCGGGATCAACGCAGAGATTCCTCGGCCCAACCCTGTCTTTTTCTTTTTCTTCATCTTTTCAATAATTCCCTTGCAAACCCCATGTAACTTAGTGACCCTGGCGAATACCTGTCATACAGCAGAACCGGTATTCCGTAACTGGGCGCTTCTCCCAGTTTCACATTCCTCGGAATCTTGGTCGTGAACACCATATCCTTAAAATATTTTTTTGCATCATCCATCACATTCTGGGCCAGGTTGGTCCGCTTGTCATACATGGTCAGCAAAATCCCCTTAATCTTCAACCCGGGATTAAAGGATGACTTGATCCGCTTGACCGTGTCAAGCAGCTGTCCGAGTCCCTCCAGGGCATAAAACTCGCTCTGGAGGGTGATCAGAATGGAATCCGATGCCGTAAATGCATTTAACGTTAAAAGACTTAACGCCGGTGGGCAATCGATAAGAATATAATCATACGTCTGTGTCAAACCGGAAAGCAGCTCTTTGAGCTTTTTTTCACGATCCTGGGCGGTAACCATTTCAACCTCGAACCCGATGAGGTCTACATTGGCCGGCATGATGTCAAAATTGGGCATCATGGTGGGGAATACAATCTCATTGACATCCGCCTCCTTGATCAATCCCTGGTATAAGGAATTTTCCAGATCCTGCTTGTCGATTCCCATTCCGGTGGTGGCGTTGGCCTGGGGGTCACAGTCAACCAGCAGAACCTTCTTCTTAAGCTGGGCAAGGGCCGCACAGGCATTGACTGCTGTTGTTGTTTTACCGACGCCACCTTTCTGGTTGGCTATGCTGATTATCTGTGTCATAATTTTTGAACTATTATCACAATATCCACACCAGGGCAATCAGATAAGTGCGCTAATGTTATTGTAACGATTCAAACATAAAAAGCCCGCTAATACAGGGCCTTGAGATCGGGTGTTGACTTTTGGCCCGCCTGCCATAATATCTATATCACCATGAACACACCGGCCGTAAATATCTCCCTGATAGAGCAGCTTCCGATCTCCCGGAAAAAAGCTGAAATTCTACAAGCCATTAAAAATCATCGGGTGGTGATCATCTCCGGAGAAACCGGCTCAGGGAAAACCACGCAGATTCCCAAATTTTGCCTTGAAGCCGGGCTCGGCGAAAACGGAATCATCGGATGCACCCAACCCAGGCGGATTGCAGCCATTACCGTTGCCACCCGGATCGCCCATGAATTGGGAGAACCCCTGGGAAATACGGTCGGCTACAAAATCCGGTTTGATGACAAAACCGATAAATCGGCCAAAATCAAACTGATGACCGACGGAATTCTGCTTGCAGAGGCCCAGAAGGACCGCTCCCTGCCCCAATACAGCACCATTATAGTTGATGAAGCCCATGAAAGAAGCCTGAATATCGATTTTACCCTGGGACTTTTAAAGAACCTGGTTAGAAAGCGAAAAGACCTTCGCCTCATTATTACTTCGGCCACCATTGATACGGAAAAATTTTCCAATGCATTCGATCATGCCCCGATCATTGAAGTATCGGGCCGGATGTTCCCGGTGGATATCCAATACCTGCCCGTTGGAGGGTATGACAGTGACCAGGAGATGATTGACGACCAGGCCTATGTGGAGGCAGCAGCCGAGGCCGTCAAGCACATCTGCAGCACCAGCCGTTCCGGCGACATCCTGGTGTTCATGCCCACTGAGCAGGACATCACGGACACCCTGGACCTGATCCGGGGACGAAACCTGCCGTCAACCGTTACGTTGCCCCTTTACGCCAGGCTATCTGCCAAAGAGCAGGCCAAGGTGTTTTCAAAGACCGTGGGACGGAAAATCATTGTCTCGACCAATGTGGCCGAAACATCACTGACCATCCCGGGAATCAAATATGTGGTGGATTCGGGACTTGCCCGGATTCCCCACTACTCACCGAGGACCCGGACCACGGCACTGCCGGTGACATCCATCTCACAAAGCTCAGCCAATCAGCGGGCCGGGCGTTGCGGCCGCGTGGAAAACGGTATCTGTATCCGGTTGTACGAGGAAAAGGACTTCATCGGGCGGCCCTTTTTCACCTCCCCTGAAATCATGCGAAGCAACCTGGCAGATGTCATCCTGCGAATGATTGCTTTAAAGCTGGGGGATATCCAAAAATTTCCCTTTATTGACCGCCCATCTCCCAAAAGCATCAAGGACGGATTTGATACCCTTCTTGAGCTGAGCGCCATCCAGCCCAAAATGATCAAGCGCCGGAGCGGCAGTCAAAAAATATATGTGCTTACCGGAAAAGGCCGCCTCATGGCAAGGATCCCTGTGGATCCCAAGCTTTCCCGGATTCTTCTTGAAGCCCGTGACCAGGGCTGTGTCAAAGAGATCGGGATCATTGCATCCGCTCTTTCCATTGCCGATCCCCGGCAGCGGCCCCAGGACAAATCCCAGCAGGCGGATCAGAAGCATGCCCTGTTCAAGGACCCGGCTTCTGACTTTGTCACCCTGCTCAACATCTGGAATGCCTGGCAAAGCGCCCAGACCGAATTAAAATCCAGGAGCAGGGTCAGAAAGTGGTGTACTGACCATTTTGTCTCCTTCAAACGGCTGCGCGAATGGCAGGACATTCACCGGCAGATCTCCAATATTTTAAAAGAGAACCGCCTGAATGAGTCCGCAAAGAATGCAGCACCCTTTCTGCAAGGTACAGGTACCAAGGATCTCAAATCAAAGGCATTTGAGATCGGGGGGCCGGTGTATACCGCCATCCATAAAAGTTTGCTCAGCGGATACCTGGCCAATATTGCCCATAAGTCGGAGAAAAACAGTTATGCGGCAGCCAAGGGCCAAAAAGCCATGATTTTTCCGGGTTCAGGCCTGTTCAACGCCGGAGGAAACTGGATTATTGCCGCAGAATATGTCAAAACCAGCCAGCTTTTTGCCAGGACCGTTGCCAATATCGACCCGGCATGGCTCGAGCCCATGGGCAGGGCCTTGTGTGTCAGCACCTACTTTGAGCCCCATTGGGAAAAAAAGCGGGGAGAGGTCATGGTCAAAGAGCAGGTCACCCTGTTCGGCCTGGTGATCGTCAACCAGCGCAAGCGCGCCTATGGCGCACTCAATCCTGATGAGGCCGGTGAGCTTTTCATCCGCCACGCCCTGGTCGAGGGGGAGGTCAGCCGCCCCTTCCCCTTTATGATCCATAACCGGAAGCTGATCGAACAGGTGGAATCCATTGAACATAAAACCCGGGAAAGGGATATCCTGGCCTCTGATGAGGAGATCTTCGAGTTTTACCGCTCCCGCCTGTCCCAGCCCTTTTACAATATCCGGACGTTCAGCAAATTTCTCAAGGACCAGGGGGATGACACGTTTCTGCACATGACCGTTGAGGACCTGAAAAAAAAGGAGGTGTCAGCAGACACCCTGGCATTATATCCGGACACGCTCTCACAGGACCAGGCCAGTTTCAAACTCAGTTACCATTTCAACCCCGGTCATGAAAAGGACGGCGTCACCCTGCGCGTTCCCATGTCACATGTTGAGTCCTTGTCCCTGAAACAGACGGACCGGCTGGTTCCCGGTCTGTTCAAAGAAAAAATCACCGCTCTGATTAAAAATCTGCCCAAATCCTACCGCAAACTTCTGGTTCCGGCATCCCAGAAAGCGGACATCATCACACAGGAGATGCCCAAAACCGGTGACTCGCTGTTCAACCAACTCAGTCGCTTTGTCAAAGAGCGTTTCAATGCTGATATCCCCCCGACAGCGTGGTCCCAGGCCCGGATCGATGATCACCTGAAAATGCGGATCTCGGTTGTGGACGACAAGGGAAAGGAAATTGAGGCCTCCCGGGATCAGCGCATCATCCAAAAATTTGCCGGGCCTGGCCAATCAAACGGCTCCCAGGCACTTGAACGAATTAAAACCGAATTTGAGATTGATGACTTTACTGTTGAAAATTTCAAAGATCTGCCTGATTCGGTCCCGGTCAGGGAGTCTTCAGGAGATACCTACCACCTGTATCCCGGCCTTAAAAAAGAGGGCCAGAAACTGGCGCTGAGGCTGTTCAGGTCAAAGCAAAAGGCCGGTGAGAGCCATCTTCACGGCGTGGTACAGCTTTACCGGCAGGCCTTTCCCGATGACATCAAAGCCCTTGAAAAGGATGTCCGGTCTGCCACCGGCCTGAACCGCTTTGCAGACCACTTCAACGGCACTCAGGCGTTCAAGGCGTCCATATTGGAGCGGCTGCTCTATGATCTCTTTGCCAGAGATATCAGAACCCTGAAGGCATTCGAGGATCACGCCGCACAGACCCTGCCCCACCTCTACCGACGGGGTCAAAGCATGATCAAATCCGTAACCCGGCTTTGTGAACTGTTTGAATCCGCACGCCTGTCACTCCAGTCCCTGGCCAGGAAAACAGCCAGGAGCAGCCAGGTTCACAACCTGATGCTCACACTGGATTCGGACCTGTCCAGCCTGGTTCCCCCGGATTTTTGTGACCACTACACTCTGGAAAGAATTGAAAACCTGGGTCGCTATGTGGAGGCCCTCAAAATCCGGGCCCAACGGGCTTGTGAAAATTATATCAAAGAGGAAAAAAAGGCCGGTGAACTGGCACCCTATACCCGATACTTCAAACGCCTTATGGGCAGTCTCACCCCACAATCCACTGAAGAAAAAGCCCGAGAGATCGAAGCATTGTACTGGCTGATCGAAGAGTTTAAAATCTCCCTGTTTGCCCAGGAGATTAAAACTGCGGTCAAGGTATCCCCTAAAAAACTGGATACCGTGATCACAAGAATCTCCAATATGATTTAAACGGCCTTTACCATCCACTTTCTCAGGCCATAGTATATCAGGAATGGCACAGCCACAATCAGGGTTTTGAGAATCCCCACATGGGGAAACAGGTCCAGGGTTTCGATCAATAGAAAGCATACCGTCATAAATATAAACAGCAGCACGGTTCCGATCGCACCTGCCGTGATATTTTCAAGCCATGGGCGTTGGTTGCCGGCCAAAAGCGCCGTGAGGATGAAGCATTGGAAATAGGCCATGGTGGAGATGGTCAGTTGGAAATCATAATAAATCGAATCTGCAGTACCCGTGAGGTGGCCGATCATTTCCATCATCCTGGGAATCAGGACCTGATTGAACAGCCATCCGCCTGCCACAGCCCCTGCCCCGGCCAGCAGGATCACCCACACCATGCCTGCCAGTTGCGGTATCCTCCCTTGTCTTTTTTTTCTGTCCCTGCCCTTTTGTTCCTCCAAACGGAACAGCAGGATACCGGTACCGGCCAGGACAAACTGGCCAAAACACTGGTAAATCGAACTGTCCTGCTTGCCCTGACCCAGTGCAAATGACAGTGCCGTGGCAACCGCCCGCAACAGATGATAGAGATAGAATACCGGCAAAAATCCCAGAATCAGTACCGGCAGTTTTACCCGCCAGGGCCACGGCAGGGCAAACACCAATGCAGCCAGGATCACCATCACCGGGCTTGAGAGGCAACCGGAGTTAAACGACACGGATGGAAACCCATCCATGGCAAACCACTGGGTGAACAGGCTCCCCATCCACCGGATCAGGGCCAGGGAATGAAGCTCGATCCACCGGGTCATGATCCGCCCTAATGCAGAATTCAAAAACAGGTGATACCCGATTAACCCCAGACCGTACCCGCATAAAAACAGGGTACCATGCCTGATAAGACGGCTTTTGGGTAGACGCTTCGGCCAGATGTTCCCCGCAGCCGTCCGGTTCAGCCAGAACATGAAAAATGCCGCAATGCCGGTAATTACAATAATCTGTCCAATGACCACGTGGAGGGACCAGAATGTTTCACTGAACTGCCGACCGACAGCAACGATCAGGACGATCCTGGCAATATTCAGGATGGAGAGAACAGCGGCTCCGACGCCCACACCCCATACCTTTGACCGCCATGCGGCCGGAAAAGACAGGACCGCCGTGCACAAGAGCAGGAAAACAAAAATTCCGGTGCATGAAGTGGAAACCGTAAACTTGCTGTGGCCGCTTAAAAACGTATGGCCGGTCACCTGGTGACCGACCCCGATGACAGACAGGCATAAGGAAGAAAGCTTGACCAGCCACGGGGTGTAATAAGCGGCAAGCCACGACTCCAGAACCCGGGTTCGGGATAGAAGATAAAACACCGTTCCGAAAACAAGAAACCGGATGAGCCACCGAATCGAACTGCTGCTGTCTGATGCCATGCCCCTATATAATCATTTTGTAATGTTTAGAAAAGGGTAAAGTGACCCTTTTGCCATTGCGTGATGGATTAAAGCTTCTTATATTACCCTTCAATACCATCACTATAAACTAAAGGAACCTGACGTGTTTACTGAAACCATATCCTATCAGGCTGCACTGATTGCAGGCATTCTATCTTTTTTCTCCCCATGCATTCTGCCCTTGATCCCGGCGTATTTTACGTTTATTACCGGGCTTTCCGTTGAAGAACTAACCCAGGATTCCTCCCAGACCCGGAGAAAGGTTCTGATCTCCACCATTGCGTATGTGGCCGGGTTTTCGTTTGTCTTTATTCTCCTGGGCGCCTCAGCTTCTTTTGCCGGCTCTCTGGTATCAAAGTATTCCTGGGTCATCCAGTATATTGGTGGCGGTATTATCCTGATTTTCGGGATACACTTGCTGGGCCTGATCAACATCAAGGGACTGAATTTTGAAAAACGCGTCCACATGAAGCAAAAACCTTTGCATATCATGGGCACCTTTCTGGTGGGTATGGCTTTTGGTGCCGGATGGAGCCCCTGCATCGGCCCGATGCTCGGTTCGATCCTCATCGTGGCGTCCAACCAGGAAACCGTGTTCAACGGAATCATCCTGCTGAGCATCTACTCATTGGGCCTGGCGGTTCCATTTTTACTGATGTCTGTGTTTATCCATAGAATTTTTGAATTCATGAAACGGGCCACCAAGCTTCTGGGGTATATCAACAAGGTGTCCGGCGTGCTGCTGATCGTGCTCGGCCTGCTCCTGATATTCGACAAATTCCGGTTTCTGGCCACCCTGTAACCCATGGTTTCCAACCCCGATGAATCAGGGCGTTCCCTGCCTGTCCTGATCCTTGTTGCGACCCTCTCCAAGGTGGTGCTCAACACCACCCGGCGGCTGATTTATCCATTTGCACCCGAGTTTGCGAGGGGACTGGGCGTGTCTCTGCCGGCAGTGACCTCCATCATTGCCGTGAATCAGACCACATCCGTACTGGGGCCGGTCACAGCGTCGTTCGGGGATCGATACGGATACAAGCCCCTGATGCTGACCGCCCTTGGCATGGCCAGTGTGGGATTGTTTGCCGCCGGCTTCCTGCCGGTTTACTCAGTGGTACTGATCTGCTTTTTCCTGGCCGGGCTGGCCAAAAGTATCTTTGACCCGGTGCTCCAGGCCTATATCGGAAAACATGTCCCCTTTGAGAAACGGGGGAAGTTCATCGGCCTGACAGAGCTTTCCTGGGCTGCATCCACCCTGCTGGGTATTCCCCTGGCCGGCGTGATCATCGATCGCTATAGCTGGCATACCCCGTTTATCATTCTCGGGGTTTTGTGCCTGTTTCTTTTCTTCATACTGCTTTGGATCATGCCCAACGGCAGTATGCACTCTGAACAGGATACGTTACCCCCAAACCTGATCGCAGGGTGGAAGAAGATTATCCGGTCACGGCAGGTGATCGGGGTACTATCCTTTTCCTTTTTCATGGCCCTGGCCAATGACAACCTTTTTGTGATCTATGGTGCCTGGCTGGAGGACGCGTTTCAGATGTCCCTGGCTGCCATTGGTTTCGGAACCGTTATCATCGGTGCCTCTGAGGTGGCAGGAGAAGGGTTGACAGCGTTTCTCGCAGACCGGATCGGCCTAAAGCGATCCATTGTGATCGGGGTTACCGGGTGTGCCCTAAGTTATGCCTGCCTGCCCCTGCTGGCAGGTTCCTTTGCCCTGGTGCTCACCGGACTTTTCATGGTATTTCTGACCTTTGAATTCACGGTGGTGACCGCCATGAGCCTGTCCACCGAACTGGTTCCCGAATTCAGGGCAGCCACCATGTCGGCGTTTTATGCCATCGGTGGTATAGGCCGGGTGGCCGGGGCATTTTTGGGCGGCATCATCTGGTCTTTTGACGGAATTACCGCCATTGCGCTCTTTTCAGGCGGGTGCACCGTGATCGCACTGGTATCCATTCTCATGGGATTTTCAAAATCCTGACCCCCGCGTCCTGATCACACCTTAGGGATGATTTCATATTGACAGTTCAATGGATATCGATTACGGTTTTTTATTTTAGCGCTGAACCGTTATCAAACCAAGACCATTGTTGAAATGGCTGACATAATTTTACCTAAAAATGGGGGTCCCATGCCTGAACTTCATCAGACCATATTCTTTGATCAACACGTAAGTCTTAACGCCAAAATGGTTGAATTCGGCGGTTGGGAGATGCCAATCCAATATCCTGAAGGGATTATTACCGAGCATGTGAATTGCCGGAAAACCGCAGGCATATTTGACGTATCCCACATGGGACGCTTGATTTTCAGCGGGAACCAGGCCCTCGAATTCCTGCAGCATGTCCTGACCAACAACGCGGCCGCCCTTGAGGTGGGTGAAAGCCAGTACACCCTGATCCAGAATGAAGCAGGCGGGGCCATTGACGATGCCTACCTGTACCGGTTCAGGGAAGATGATTACCTGCTCGTGGTCAACGCCTCAAACCGTCTCAAAGATATTGAGCACTTTGAAACCATGCTGATACAGTTCCCCGAGGCCCGGATGACGGATCATACCTTTGAGATGGCCATGATCTCCCTGCAGGGGCCGGCATCCAAGGCCATCCTTGACCCCATGATCACAAAGGGAGCGCTCCCGGATCCCGCCCGGAACCAACTCAGTGTAGTGGACATCGACCACCAGGAGGTGTGGTTGGCCCGGACCGGATATACCGGGGAGCCCATCGGGTTCGAGCTGTTTATCGGTAATGATGCGGCATGCGGTATCTGGGACCTGCTCATTGAAAAGGGGGCCTGCCCCGTCGGCCTGGGTGCCCGGGATACCCTTCGCCTGGAGGCCTGCCTTCCGCTTTATGGTCATGAGCTGGGAATGGATACAGGCAAACAGGAGATCCCCATCTTTGCATCCAAACTGTCCAAGTTCGCTGTCAGTTTCTCCCCCTTGAAAAGCGAATTTATCGGCAAACCTGCTCTTGAGAAGCAATATCTGGCCCTGAAACGCATCATTGACCGGGATTACTCAGATCTCTCCGGCCTGCCCAGGATGGTGATGCCGCTGGCAGTTACCGGCAAAGGCATTGCCAGGGAGGGCTATAAAGTCTTCAAGAAAGATGAGGAGGTTGGATATATCACCAGCGGTACCATGGTACCGTTTCTGGAAGCTGAGGGCAGCGGCCTGATGGGTGAATTCGGCGACGCCCCCCAGCGCCGTGCCATTGCCCTGGCCCTGGTGGACTCAAGTATCCAGGAGGGGGACCTGCTGGACATTGAAATCCGTAATAAACGTGTATCTGCCGTTGTGGTGCCCTACCACATGAGTTCCGAGGCGCCGCCCTTTGTCCGGGCGATCCCCCATGACAAAATCAAGCTTGGGGCCGCAGCACCCGACAGTTCGGCCATCAAGCAAAAGGCAAAGACACTGCTCGATAAAACCCTGGCCAATCAGGTGTGGCGCCAGACCGAATGTATCAACCTGATCCCCTCGGAGATGAGCCAGTCCTATCTTTCCAGAGTGTTGTCCATTGCCGACCCCGTGAACCGGTATGCCGAACACAAGGAGATCAAGGCCTTTTCCGGGGAGGATGTATTTTATTACCAGGGCACTGATTTTATTGATGAGGTGGAACACCTGCTCAACCAGGAATTTCAAACCTTTTTCAACTGTGCCCATGTGGAATCCCGGGTGATATCGGGACAGATGGCCAATACAGCCGTATTCAGCGCCCTGGTCGACTTTTTAAACCGGGCCGACCGCAAGAGTGAGCAGCGCCGGATCCGGAAAATCATCAACAACCACATCATCCGGGGCGGTCATCTCAGTGCCCAGCCCATGGGGGCACTGCGGGACTTTGTCGCCCGCGACCCCAAAACCGAGCGGCCGGCTGTGATCAATTTTCCGGTTCTGGCCCACAATCCTTATAAAATTGACGTGAATGCCTGCGAGGACATCATCAAGGCGCATCAGCCCGAACTGATCATTTTTGGTAAGAGTATGATCCTCCACAAGGAACCCGTGGCCGAAATCCGCCGGCTGGTGGACGCTTATGCCCCCTCATGCCTGATCATGTATGACATGGCCCACGTGCTTGGGCTTTACGGCGAACACTTTCAGTCTGCACTCCAGGAAGGCGCTGATATCATCACCGGGTCCACCCATAAAACCTACTTCGGCACCCAAAGGGGCGTGATAGCAGCGGACTTTGCTGAAGATGATCTGCTGTTTGAATTCTGGGATGCCGTAAAACGCCGGACTTTCCCCGGGAGTGTCTCCAACCATCACTTGGGCACCATGACCGGCCTTTTGTTTTCCGCCTATGAAATGAACTGCTTCAAGGACGAATACCAGAAAGCGGTCATTAAAAATGCCAAAGCCTTTGCTGCAGCCTTAAAGGATGAGGGACTCGATGTGGCCGGAGATCCTCAGATCAGCTTTACAGAAACCCACCAGGTGATCCTGAATGTGGGCTATGGCAAAGGTGCGGCTGTCGCCACGGAACTTGAAGCCAATGGTGTGATTGTCAATTACCAGGCCACTCCGGCTGAGGAAGGATTTACCGCTTCCGGCGCGTTGAGAATGGGGGTATCGGAGATGACCCGTTTCGGCATGGGACCGGATGATTTCAAAACCCTGGCCGGGTATATGGCAGACCTGATTTTACGCGGAACGCCCGTCAAAGAAAAGATTGCATCCTTCAGGAAGGGATTTAGGGATATGCAGTATTGTTTCAAGCCTGAGGACTTTGAGCAGGTGGCCCAGTCACTGATCCAGGCTTTGTAAACGATTAAAATCCAAGAATTCATATAAAATTTCGCATTGAATTCGATAAATTCGTATGGTATTCCTGAAATACAGACAGGCGCAGCCACTATGATTAACAGAGTCCTGGCAGGTACAATCCTTCAAAAGCTGGATAAAGGCAAGATTATTCTGATTATCGGGCCCAGGCAGGTGGTAAAACTACGTTAGCCCGCCATATCGTAAAGCATTATGGAAGCGATTATCTCTGGTATAACGGAGATGAACCTGATATCAGAAAAATTTTGTCAAAGGCATCCTCCACAGTTTTACACCAACTCTCAGGTAATAAAAAATGTATTGTTATTGATGAAGCCCAACGGATTCAGAACATCGGGCTCACACTGAAACTTTTTTCGGTGCCGATCCTAAGACAGTAGAAAGTTACATTGACATCCTTGAGAAAGCCTTTGTTATATTCCGACTTCAGTCCACTATCGATGCGGCAGGATACCGGCGGGTTATGGGAGAACTTTCTTATAACTGAAAGAATGAAAAGGAACAGCTACAGTCAGTTTTACGTAAATCCCTACTTTTGGCGAAACCATGCTCAGCAGGAGATCGACTATATCGAAGAAACGGGTGGCCGGATCTTTGCCTTTGAATTCAAATGGAATGCCGCTAAAAAAGTACGATTTTCAAAATCCTTCTTGAATGCCTACCCCGGCAGTTCCACACAAGTGATCCATCAGGGCAATTTCCATGACTTTTTAGTTTGATCCACTCTATCGGGATGAGAGCCGCCGGCACACGGACACGGCCAGGGCCCAGACAATATCCAGGGGCAGGTGTTTCTCAATGGTTTTGTCAAACAGTAGATTGGCCTCAGAGGGAAAATCCTCATCCCCGAGCCAGTAAATCACGGTTACCGGGATCTTGTCGGTAATTTCAAACCGGAAAGCGGCATCTCCCATGGAAACAGCCTTTCCTTCCAGAACCCTGCACCGGTCCTTGAATTTGTCCAGGTTCAGGCCAAACGCCTTGATAATGTAGCTGGTGGGAACGGTATGGGGTCCCCGGAAAAATGCGGCACCCCCGGTCAGGTCTTTTTCCGATACCCACTGGCCGTCGGATGTCTGAGGGGTGGACTGCATCAGGTAATAGAGCAGAAACAGGGAAAAATAATCGTGAAATACCCCTTCTGACTCTGTTGGACAGGTGATACGGCACCCGGCGGTATCCACTTCATAGGTGCCGCCCCAGGCATTGATGGTATAGATTCCCTTTTCGAGATCATAGAGGCTGCCGGTTCTGTCAGTGACCTCTTGAGGGTCCATTTGCGCCAGCCTCTCAAAATTTTTCTTGTCGATGATATCTGCCATGGTTCCTGCCTTTTCTAAAGCCAATTGATATGGTGTGATGGCTTTTAAAAGTACCATTGCATCGGGGCGCTGTGCAAGATCTTATTGCCATTTTATCCGGGGATTGTTACATTCTTTTGCCTTATGAAAGTATTCTTAGGCATATCATCATTCCAGGCCCTGGCCATGTTCAGACGGGGCTTGTTTTACAGCTATCTCACCATCTATCTGAGACATTTTTTAGGGCTGTCCGTCACCACCACCACCCTGTTTGCCACCCTGCCCATGATCGTGAGCGTTATTTCCCAACGGTATATCTGGGGGGTGATCTCCGACAGATACCAGAAACGCAGGCTGCTCATTCTCTGGGGGGAGATCATTGCCGGAATACTGACCGTTGTATTGTGGTACCTGCACATCCTGCCAGACGATAAAGCCATGGCCGGGTACATCATCATCATCGGCCTGAGTGTGATTGAACTGTTCTGGTCCATGTCCAATATCGGGTGGAGTGCATTGATATCCGATATTTATGAGGAGAGCCGCCGGGGAAGCATCATGGGAAAACTGGAAAGCTTTGGCGGTCTGGGCCGGATGCTCGGGGTGCTTAGCGGCGGCCTTCTTTATGATGGGTTTGGCCAGCAGTTCAGCGGATGGGGATTCTATCACGGTGCCCTGTTTTTTATCTCTTCCGGGGCCATGTTCCTGTCCACCCTGCCCATGCTCATGGTTCCCGAGGGGGGGGTATCTTCCCTTGAAAAAGAGCAGATCATTACCAGAGAGACAAGCCGCTACAACCCCCGCATTTTCCAGATCTTCATCGTTGCCATGGCCCTGATCAACTTCGGCCGGAATTCCATTTCCGTAACCCTTGCCCAGTACCTGACCCTGCCGGGGGGATTCCACCTTTCGAGCATGACACTGGGAAACATTGTGAATATCCGATCGGTGGCCATTATCCTTACCGGGCTGGTCAGCGGTATGGTGGGTAAACGACTTGGGGCAGGGAACTACCTCACTGTGGGCACCGGTATCTCCGTCCTGTCCCTTCTGATCCTGGGCATGTTTGAAACCATTGAACTGGTCTGCCTGAGCAGCTTTCTCATGGGGGTATCCGAAGTCATCATCAGTGCCGCCTCCTATGAACTGGCCTCAATTTATATCCCCCCGGAGAAACGGGGTAAACTGTTCAGTGTATTCAATGCCACCTTCTTTCTGAGCTGGGGCATCGCAGCCACCTGCATTGCCGGGCCGATCACCGATCTTTTAATTCAAGCCGGCAGATCTGCCGTATCTGCCTACCAGGTATCCTTTAATGTGGCCGCTGCCATGACCGCTTCAGGCATGATCCTGCTGTTTGTATTGTTTGCTTACGCCCGCCGATCTCCATAAAGGAGCCCGGCAAAGGCATAACCCTAAATATTTACCCCAATGAGAGGTAACCCTGTCATGAAAAAAGATACCCACGAGTTTATACAGACCTACACCGGTCTTGGCGCATTTGGTATGGGCCGGGATACGGACGAGGAAACCATCATGTTCTATCTTCAAAAATTTTCCGAGGATTCATTTTTGAAGACGCTTCTGCCACGCCTGTCAGACGGTGAGTTAGAGGAGATCTATTCCTTTGTTCACCGGTTTTTAAAGAATCATTTGAGTGAAGATGAGTATCACGCCGTGTTCCTGAAAGACCGGTAGCCCACCCATCTGTCATTTTTTGTCAGTTTGCGTTATCCAAAACCCAATTCATTGTGCACCACGCTCAAAAGCTTGACATGACAACCTTCTGTGCTATCATTCCGACGCTAGCTACCTTAACCTTAATCACGATACAGGAGCGTTGAAAAATGATTCGCAAGTCTTTTGTTTTAATTGCAGCACTGGCAGCAGCCCTATCCCTGTTTGCCGGAACCGCATCATGGGCCGGTCAGAGCCTGATGATGGCCACCACCACCAGCACGGATAACACAGGTCTTTTAGATTATCTGATCCCCTATTTTGAAAAGGAAACCGGGATTGAACTCAAATGGACAGCCACCGGAACCGGCAAAGCCCTGAAACTGGGTGAACGATGTGACGTGGATGTCCTGCTGGTTCATGCACCGGGTGCAGAAAAAGCCTATATCAAAAAGGGATTTGGCAAGGACAGAAAAGAGATCATGTACAATGACTTCGTGATCATCGGCCCGGACAGTGACCCGGCCGGAATAAAAGGGAAGTCCATCTCAGATGCCCTTTTGGCCGTAAAATCCAAACAGGCGATCTTTGTATCCCGGGGGGATGACTCCGGTACCAATAAAAAAGAAAAACTATTGTGGAAAGATGCCGGCATATCCCTTCCTGACAAGGAAAAGTGGTATGTACAGACCGGCCAGGGGATGCTGGCCTCCATCAATGTGTGCGAGGAGCGCAAAGGCTACACCATGACAGACAGGGGCACCTACATTAAATACCAGTCCCAGAAAGGCGGCAATGCCCCGCTCAAGGTCCTGGTCGAAGGGGATCAGATCCTGCTCAACCAGTATTCTGTGTTGACACTGGACCCTAAAAACTGCCCCAATGCCAAATATGATCTGGCCATGAAATACCTGAACTGGATGGCTGGAGAAAATGCCCAGAACCTGGTCCGGGACTTCAGGCTTCTGGGTAAAAAGCTGTTTATCCCCAATGCAAAATAAGCGAAAGTGATGCATGGATTTTTTACTTTCAGGGTTTATCAAAGCCATTGAGTTGTTGATCAGCGGTGACAGCTACACGTGGTCTGCTGTTGCCGCCACCCTGAAAGTGTCCAGCATCTCCATGCTGCTCAGCCTGGGAGCAGGACTGCCCTGCGGTTTTATCCTGGGCTATTTCAATTTCAGGGGCAAACGGGCGCTTCGTACGGTATTGGACACGCTCCTGGCGCTTCCCACGGTGTTCATCGGGCTTCTGGTTTATGCGTTTATCTCCAGCAAAGGCCCCATGGGCAGTTTCAACCTCCTGTTTACCCTCACCGGCATTGCTGTGGGGCAAACCATCCTGGCATTCCCGATTGTGGCCGCCATCACCGCATCTATCATTGAAAACATTGATCCCGGCCTGAAGCTGACCCTGATATCTTTAGGCGCTGGAAAACGAAACACCATCCTGACCTGCCTGTGGGAGGTGCGCTACGGGATCCTGGCGGCGGCCGTGACCGCCTATGGACGGGTGTTGACCGAAGTGGGCATCTCCATGATGGTCGGCGGAAACATCAAGTGGCACACCCGGACCATGACCACGGCCATTGCCCTTGAAACCGGCAAAGGCATGTTTTCCAACGGTATTGCTTTAGGGCTTATTCTGATCCTCATCGCTTTTACCGTTAACCTCTCCCTCTCCTTTTTGAGGAAAAAATGATGACCGCCCGCAACCGGATATTTGAAATCCGCAACCTGGCCCATTCCTATAATGGAAGGCCCGTTCTTTTAGTGGATGATCTGGCATTTGAGCGCGGATCCATCACCGGTCTGACCGGGCCCAACGGCAGCGGAAAAAGTACACTGCTCAAGCTGCTGGGATTTGCTCTAAAGCCCTCCCAGGGCGAGATTCTGTTCAACGGCCGGGTGCAGGTTCCCTATTCCCGGGCAGTGCGGTCAAAGGTAACCCTGCTGACCCAGGAACCCTATCTGCTCAAGCGGACCGTGTTTGACAACATTGCCTACGGTCTTAAAATCAGGAACCGGTCCGCAGATCTTGCTTCACATATCCGTGAAGCCCTTGATCTGGTCGGCCTGGATTTCAAAGAATTTTCCCAGCGCAGATGGCATGAGCTGTCCGGTGGAGAAGCCCAACGGGTGGCTCTCGCTGCCCGATTGGTTCTCAAACCGGAAGTGCTACTCCTGGATGAACCCACAGCCAGTGTGGACGTCAAAAGTGCCAAGTTGATCCGGAATGCATCGCTTCAGGCAAAAAACACCTGGGGGACCACCCTGATCATCGCCAGCCATGACTGGCACTGGCTGTCTGAGATATCCGACCGCCAGCTGCACATCTTCAAAGGACAGGTGGTGTCGGCGGGTATGGAAAATATCATCCCCGGCCCCTGGGCGCCGTCAGACCTTCCGGGCCTGGTCGAGCGGTCCCTTGGCAATGGTGCGGCCATCAAGGCGGTACCCCCGCCCACCCCGGGCATGACGGCCCTGATCAATATCGACCACATCCATTTTAAAACCTGCGATACGCATGACGATTCAGTGGATGAAAATCATCTCACCGGCATGGTCACCCGGCTGATCCTGGAAAGGAAAACAGGGGACATCCTCATCACACTGAGCATCCATGATATCCAGTTGACTTTTAAGTTTCCCTCAAATACCATATCCAACCTGGAATTGTTTCCGGGAAAAACAATAACCCTGTGCTTTAGCGCCAGACATATTGAATGGATATAAACAATGAAAGCACTCATGAAAACATGGGTCCCGGCGGTTCTTTTCCTTCTGTGCTCAGTCACCCCTGCTTATGCGCAAACCTTTTATGTCTCCACCACCGGCAGCGACAATACAGGTACAGGAACGGATCTCAATCCCTGGGCCACCATCACCCATGCCCTTGACAGTGTATCGGACCAGAGCCTGATCCTGGTCAAACCGGGCACCTATGAAGGAAGAATCCGTCTGAGAGGCACATTTGCCAATGGGGTGACCGTTCGCTCCCAGATACCCTACCAGGCAGTGCTGATGCATGACAGCACCGTGGTGACCTGCTACTACGGCCAGGGGATCACCCTTGAGGGGTTTGAGATTATGCATGACAATGACAATCCCGGTGCACTGGTCATCCAGATCCAGGATCTGATTGATGAACCCGGAGGCAATGACCGGGTGGAGCGGATCCGGATCATCAACAACATCCTTCACGACAGTTACAATAACGACATCCTGAAAATTAACAACGGCTGCAGGGATATCCTGGTTCAGGGCAACATGTTTTACAACCAGGAAGGATCAGACGAGCACATTGATATCAACAGCGTCACCGGCATCGTGGTCCAGGACAACATATTCTTCAACGATTTTGCCGGCAGTGTCCGACCGGTCAATAATGACACATCCAGCTATATCGTGATCAAGGACAGTAACGGGAACAGTGACGGGATCACCGGAAGTCAGGACATCACCATACAGCGGAACATCTTCTTCAACTGGCAAGGGTCAACCGGGAGTAATTTTGTGCTGGTGGGTGAGGATGGCAACCCCTATTTTGAGGCTCAGGATGTCTACATCCGGAACAACCTGATGCTGGGCAATTCAGACCATGTCATGAGAGCACCCTTTGGCGTTAAAGGAGGTAAGAATATCTTTTTTATCCACAACACCATCTGCGGTGACCTTCCCTCTTATGCCTATGCCATGCGGCTCAATACCGAAGGGTCCAATCCAGCCAACGAAAACATCGTTCTGGCCAACAACATCTGGAGTGACCCTTATGGCACCATGGGCGCCCGAACCCCTTCAGATACCAATGATTTTTCCGATACACCGCCGTCGGAAACCCTGTCCTTCACCCTGTCCAACAACCTTTACTGGAACGGATCCTCTCCGATCCCCAATGACCCTGGCGAAAAGATAAACACTACCGATGATGTCTCCGGTATTGTTGCTGACCCGATGCTGCCTGACCAGTCCGCCCTGACCGCACTGCCAAGGTGGGATGCGGCTGCCGGACAATTCAAAGGGGGATATGATGCGATATCAAGCGTGTTCACCCACATGGTGAAACAGTACGGCACACCGGGTCATGGCAGCCCTGTCCGGGATCAGGCCAGCCTGTCTTACCCGGTGGATGATGATATCCTGGGCCGGAAACGGCCGGAAGGCAACGCGGATATCGGTGCACTTGAGATCCAGGCCCTGACCCATGCGCCGCTGATGATGCTACTGGATTGAAGATTTTTAAAAGAGGCGGGACAGACGCTTTACCCCTTCAACCAGGTCAGGCTCATCATAAAAGGAAAAGGACAGCCGGATGTAATTTTCAAGCCCTGCCCGGCAGGAAAAAAGATTACCGGCATTGTAATCCACCCCCAAAGACAACGCCTGTTGTCTCAAGGACTTGGCATTCATGCCATGGGGCAGTTTGAGCCAGATGAAATACCCGCCCTCTGGTTGTTCAAACTCAACATCTTTGGGAAGGTACTGCTCCAAAGATTTGAAAAGAGTGCTGGATCTTTTACCATAAACCGTTTTAAGCACTTGGATATATTGATCTAACCCGCCGTTTTCCAGCAGCCTATTCACAATCCGGGAGGTAAATGGATTCATGCCCCCGCCGCTGTCCAAAAGACCGGATGAGGCGAGCCGGTCTGCCAGTTCAGTCCGGGTGTGAATCCAGCCCAGGCGCAGTCCGGGTGCCAGTATTTTTGAAAAAGATCCCAGGCTGACCAAACGGCATTCATGCCGGTATGATGCCAGGGAAAAGGGAACCGGATCGCCATAATTCAAGAACTGGTAAACTTCATCGGCCACCAGCAGAAGATCGTGCTTTATTGCGATTTTGATGAGCGCTTTTCGCCGCTGCCCTGAAAGGGTCGTACTGGCCGGGTTGTGAAATACGGGAATGGTATAGAAAAATGCTGGTTTATGAAGGGAAAGCTTTTCTTCAAATACGTCAGTCTTGACTCCCTCCCGGTCCATGGGGATGGGCACCATGTTCAGACCATGATCTCTGAAAATTTTTAGTGCCAGAAAATAACTGGGTTCCTCCACAAACACCGTATCCCCGGGTTTCGCAAACAGGGTAGACATCAAGTGCAGCCCCATGGAGTTGCCATTGGTAACTACGAGTTCGTCCGGGTCTACCCGGCCCGGTAATTGACGCTCCAGAAACCGGCACAAATTCTGCCTGAAGTCCATATTCCCCTTTTCAACGCCATAGGCCAGAAAAAAGGGGTCGGTGCCTGCCAATGCCTCTGCAGCAGCTTGCTCCAGTTGTCTTTGCGGCAACATTTCATTACTGGGCTGCCCCACCCCCAAGTGGATACACCCTTCTGGAATCTGAATCTGCGGCAGGAAACGGTTCATCACCAAAATCAGGGATTATACGCAAAACAGGGACAGGGGCGACGGGCACAATGAATCCATGGCATCCAGGTCCATGGCAGAGCAATATCCTTTTGACGCATACCCCAAATCCACCCCTTTCTGGGTAATGACCTGGATATGGGTGTGGTAAAACCAGTTCCCGTTATCATTGAAATCACCGGCGCGGGCAAAGGCGTCTCCGGCGGAAAGAAAGGTCCCTTTCGGGGGAAGCTGTTCCTTGTTCAGGTGGGCGTAGAGGCTGTAAAAGCTGTCAAAATGATCACTGTCATGCCCGAGCAATACATGACCACCGAAATTTCCCTCTCCGGGTTCATATTCTGCCTGGATGACCACTGCATCCAAAGGTGCATGAAGCTTGGTGTCTTTTTGCACGATGACATCCAGGCCCAGGTGATAGAATCGCTGCTCTTCCATCATCTGGGGAAAATGGGAAAGAACACGTCCGCGTTTTTCAAGGTAAGGTGCCAGTCCCCATGTATACCTGCCCCTCATCTCCTTTTCCAGGAAACGCTGCACGGCCTTCTGATCCTTGAGATCAAACTCCTGGTGAAGCGGACTGTCGTCTGACAAGTCCAGAATAAACGGCTCACCACTCAGGTTTTTAACGATCGGATGAATCCTGACCTTGTCGCAGTATGTAATATATGGATATCTCATGTGTGCTCCATTTCATTTCGATTATAGACAATTTCGCCGTTCAAGAGAATCCTGTCAACATTTATTTTAGCAAAAATGGCTCTCCCGGCGAAACCACCCTGGCCGTGGTGTCCGGGTACATTTCGCGTATTCCCTGCAAAAACGGGGAGATATCCACCATATGGGACAATGGCGGAAAAAAATCATCATAGTGGCAGGGAATCACCTGTTCCGGCCTCAGCACCCGGATATATTCCAGCCCTATATCGCAGATGTTGGAATGGCCGTGCAACGGTATCAACAGGATATCAGCCGGTTCCCGGGCCGGCACCTCCAACTCATTTGTCCCGGACCCGGCTGTACCGAAAAAAAGTATTCTCTTATTTTCGATGGAAATTTCCCAGGCCAGAACCTGACCGCATGGATAAAAAAGAAGTTCAGGAATCAGCTTGAACAGCCCGAGGCCGCATCGTGAAACCGTGGATATCATGAACGGCAGATCAAACCTGACATGCCTCGAATAGATGGCCCGGGCAGAGCAATGAATCCCATTTGTTTTCCAGTTTGTTTCCTGCCCGTTATGCTGGATCACCTCAATGTGTGCCATGGGGATGCCGCAGCGTTCGAGGGTCCGGGCCGTGACACTCGAGCAATACACCCTGGCCTTGGACCGGGCAACGATCTGCGGGACATCAAAGATATGATCAAAATGACCGTGGGAGAGAAAAATCCGATCCACCGTTTTAAACGAGTTGATATCAATAGACACGGCAGGAGAGGCATCTGCATTTCGGCTGACAAACGGGTCTGTAAGTATGGCGGTTTTGCCCACCTGAATCAAAAACCCTGCGGTTCCCAGCCAGGTCAGTTTCACGCATCCTCCCTTTCTTTAGATTGAGCTCACTGTGTCTTTAATACCAGAAAATATAATGCCCCGTATTTGTTCATATGTCCGGCCGTATACTCGGCAAACGGTCCGTTGCCGCAAAAAATGTCCGCCCGTGCCGTTCCCCTGATGGCTCCGCCGGTATCCTGGTTCATCATAAACCCTTTGAACTCCGGCCATTGTTCCGGTTCAGCCGGTGTCGGATCC
>QZLA01000122.1 GCA_004796375.1 Desulfobacteraceae bacterium | reverse complement strand
GCCGAGTACCTTGACCTCATGAGTTCTTCAGGGGTTTTAGGGGATGACTTGCCACTTAAGAATGGTTGACAGCAATCGTTGTATTGTTTTTGGCTTTTACAATAACAGTACAGGCTTTTATCCATCGTCATGCTCAATCACTCCATCAGTAAAAATCTAAAATACGGCTGTTATATATCATGCGCTTAAGGACAACTTTTCCGGATGACATTATCGGGATTTTGTGTATATTCTTTTGCCGGGATGGTTTCCTTTTTTGATCATGATTATTTGCCTGGTGACTAAAAAATAACCGGGTTGAGACCATCATTTCAGTTCTTAAATGCGCAAAATAATACTATACGTCATTTTCTGATGAAAATCTTAGAATTTTACAATACTGAAAAACAGCAGTTTCTTAATCGATGTGTTCAGTGCGGTATCTGTGCAGATGAATGCCGGATTTTATCTTATACTGATACCCAGGGGGCCACCTTTCAGGAGATCCAGGAAAAGATTTTTGACAGTGTTGAGACCGGGAATTATCATCAGCTCCCATCGAATACTCGCCAGTGTTCAGGTCTCTGAAGATGAATACAAAAGAATTACAACGCCCGCACCCGAGCAGGATGTAAAATATCTTTTTTTTCCTGGGTGCAACGTATACCGTCAACCCGAGATCATTTTGAATGCCTTGGATATCATGACAACCATAGGTGATCCATATCCATTCCTGCCGGGGTTGGATTACTGTTGTGGCGATAACCATTTATTCTTCGGTCGTCAGGAAGAGGGCAGTTGTGTTGCAGATGAATTCATTGCAAAAGCTGCCAGATACAATCCAGAAGCAGTCATTTTATGGTGCCCCACCTGCCATTGCCGATTCAATACGGTCATTTCACCCTCAACGGATGTGCCATTCAGGATAATGTCTTTTCCGCAATATCTATCAAAGAATATGAAAAAACTGCCGCTGGCTGATGCGGCACAGGGTAAAACCCTCACCCTGCATGATCCGTGCAAATCAGCCTATACCGGAGCAGACCAGATGGTTACGGTTTGCCATTATTGCAATCAAACGTTTGCATCCAAAGAGAGGAATTATAATTTTGAAGTGGTGAATTATGTGAATCTTGTGGCTGAATCAATGGGCATTTATCGTGAGGATAAATTCAAAAGATATGCCCAATGGAACGACCTTGAATTAATTTTAAAGGATATCGGCTCGAATATTGAGCATTTACCTTTTGGAAAAGAAAAAATGTTAAAGACGTTACGATCGGAATTTATACAATAATAATCAGTGATAGCTATACTCTGGTCTGTACGCCCTCAGGATTTATAAGCGATTCTGAGGGCGTACAAAAGTTTTTCTCATGGGCGTGACCACTCGTTCTTATTTTGATTAGATCTTTGCAACGATTTTACCCTTTACATGGTTATTTTCCTTTCAATGCCTTACCATCTTTCCAGCAGGTCCCAACAGTCGGCCCCAGGGACCAGTATTTCTTGCTGGCCATATCAAACAGCAACGGCTGCAGTTTGGAGATATCGATCATATCCCCATTGATGACCGTATCATCCACATAGGTTTGAACCAGTTCGCCGATAAAGACATCATGGGAGGGAAAATCCAGAACATCATGGAGTTTGAGTTCCATGTTGACCGGGCACTGTTTGATCATCGGGGCAGTATTCAACTCCCCGTAGAAAAGATCGAACAGCGCCGCCTTATCTGTTTTCTTTCCTGTCATGATGCCGCAGTAATCGGTTTCTTTTAACAGGGCTTGGGGCGGCAGGCAGATACTGAATGTCCGGTTTTCATGAATACCGGCATTGGAGTAATGGACCTTGCCAAGGCCGATGGACAGGTGCTGGTGGGTCAAAATCCCCACATGGGCAACTGCCAGAAAGTTGGGTTTGTCGTTAACGGTTGTGCCGACCAGTGTCGTCGGCATTGGGTACAATGCATTTACAGGACCGATTGAGTTCATGGTTTGTTTCTCCTTTTTATATTAGTTGTACACGCAAAATAAATGTTAAAAATTTTTTAAACGGTTTTGCCTAAGTCAATGCTTGCTTGATCGACTCTGGCGGTTAAATCATCTCCCTCTTCAAGGCCGAGTACCTTAGCGTATCTTGTGTGCAGGCTTTTCCATGCCTTATATATGGAATCCTGGAGTGCCTCTCCCTCTTTTGTGGGGAACACCATCGTGGATTTGCCCTTGGTCTGCCGCGTCAGGAATCCCCTGTAAGCAAGGGTATCAATAAATCGTGTCACCGTGGAAGGCGCCAGGTTTAATTTCTCACACAACTCTTTTTGCAGAATGCCGGGATGATCATTGACAAGCATAATCAAAAAAGCATGTGAAGGAGACAATCCCGTCCCCATGAACTCCTGTTCCGCCATTTTGGTGATCACCCGGGATAATGAATTCGCTGTAAAGTATAAACAGTGATGTAAAATTGAATTATCTTTTTTCATGCCAGCTTCTTTTTTAGTTGCGCATACAAAATAAAACATGATTTTTTTAAAGTCAATGGTTTATCAATTTTTTTCAGGCGCGGCCGGCTGGCGATCTCTTAAAATGACGGGCTGAGAACCATTTTCTTTATTCCTTGCAAACCATGATGGGTGTAAACAGGTCCCTGTGAACAGACAAGGGGCCGGAATCACCCCTGAAGGACAGGGTGATGCTCAGGTGCAGCCTGCCTCCGGGCACCGGGGCCGGACCGGTGATAAGCGGGGTGGCCGTCCAGGCCGGTTCCGGCAGCGAGCCGTCGTGGGTGAAGCGTACAGACGATGTGTTGGACACAGCCACCCGTTTGCCCGGCGGCAGGACACAGGAGGTGCCGTTTTCTTTGGTCTGACCCATGCCCGGTGTGAATTGGGGCAGGGCAAGGTCCAGATTTTTCGACTTCACTGCCACATGAATGGTAACAGGCAGGTCAATGGGGTTGCCCAGGTGAGTGAGCGTTAACCGGGCTTTTTTTTGTGCAGAACAGTCGGTGTAAAGGGTCAGGTCTTTGGGATATAAGGACAGATATAACGGGTTGTTCCGTGAAAAGTTCCACATGCCGGAGAGCATGCTGTCGATACTCTGCACACGGTCCATGTCCGTTCTCGGGGTGAGTGTCATGGGGGACGACCCATCCAGGGCCAGGAGTTCAAATCTCAACCGATGATTTTCAAGGGTCATCACCGTGACGTGCCATATTCCGCCGGCATCACGGCTGGCCTGCTTAACTGCACCTCCGGTAGCCCCGACCACCGTATACCGGATCCCGTCCAGGTCTGTTCCGGTCTGGTCATAGTGGAAATGGCCTGCAACCACACCTTTGACCGGAAATTGTCGTAAAAGTTTGTGAACCCTGCTCCAGCCGCTCCAGTTATACCACAGCGGCTGGTGGGTAAAAACGATGACAGCACGTGCATCCCGGTTTTTTTCCAGGTCCTTTGCAAGCCACTGAAACTGGGCATCCGATATTTTGGCGAGAAATGTATTGCCCCACCGGGAATCTGCATGGAGAGTGTCATGGGAATACAGTGCGATAAAGTGAACACCGTTAAAATCAAAACTGTAATAGAGCTGATCGTTGACCCTGTCGAACCGTTTGGAATAGAGCGACCTGAACAAAGATTCCCTGGAGCGGTCCTTTGAGCCGGGTAAAAACGTGGGCGGGTTGACATCATGATCCCCGGGTGTCAGGAACCAGGGCACACCCAGTTTATCCAGTATCCCTGCAGCCGTGTTAAAGCGGCGGATATAGTCGGCCTCTGGCTCCCGGCTCTCCACCATATCCCCGACATGGAGGGCCATATCAATATTCTGTTTGGATAAAAGATTCACACCCTGTTCAAGGGCGGCATAGGCCTGTTCCAGATTTTGGGTACCGGTCTGGTCTCCGATAATCCCGATCCGGATCGGG
>QZLA01000047.1 GCA_004796375.1 Desulfobacteraceae bacterium | reverse complement strand
CTTATATTCTGTGTTCTCTTTGTCGCCTCTTTTGGCTGGGGGATGTGGGGTTAACTGACATCTTTTGTTAAAAACCAATTGCTGGCCCGGCTGTTCAGGAATGCATCCGATGCAGACCACAGCCGGGTCAGCCGCCACCGCCTTGACATGAGAAAACTGAATACCTTCTGGTGGTTTTGTTCAATCTGCACTGGTGCTGCACTGCTTACCGTAAGTGTGATCCTGTTTACGGTATGGCAGCAGCTGTCACCGGATCAGGCCCGGATTGTGATGGAGATCATCACAGCGTACCCGGGCTATTTTTTTTGTGCGGTTTTCCTTGCGCTTTTTATCCTGGGATTTGCACTGGATGCCATATCAAACCTCTATGTCCGGCCGGTGAAGCGGATATCGGAACAGGCCAGGATCATTTACTCTAGCAACCCATCCCACCGGATACCCATGGAGGGGAACCGGGACATCCGATCCATGGTCAGCGTTATTAATGATTTTGCGGATATGTTCGAGCATTTAAGCAAGGATATCACCCAGCAGATACTCCAGGCCAAAACCCAGCTTGAAAAGGATAAGAACCTGCTGGCCGCCATTATGGCAGAGATGCCTGAAGGCGTAGTGATCTGCAATACCAAGGGCCGGATTCTGCTGTTCAATAACATGGCCCAGAAAATTCTTGGTGAATCCACCCAGCATCAAAGCCAGGAATATTTCATCGGGCTCGGGCGCTCTGTTTATCATCTGATCGACCGGATACTGGTGGAACATTCCCTGTCCGTGGTCAAGGAAAAGCTTGAGCAGAATCATCCCAATGCCGTATCCTATTTTCTGGCACCCACCCGCAACCGGTTGCTGATCCGTTCTGAAACCCTGCCGGTTCTGGATTCAGACAACCGGATGACCGGGTTTATCCTGACCTTTAAAGAAACGTCCAGGAAGATCGATCATTTCCATCAGATATCGGGAATGCTGTATGCGTTCCAGAATCAGTTATCCTTGCATGACAATTTGAGCGGTAACTATGGCACGCTCCGTATGGATATCCTTGACAAATGTATCTCCTGGCTGCCTCTCTCTGCGCTATCCGCAGGTAAGCTGGCCCAATTTTGCCAAAACCAGCTTGAAGACAACCCGGATATCGAACTTGTGGTGTCAGGATCTTCCATGCAAAGACGTTTTTTTGGAGATCTTTATTCCCTTGGGGTGGTGATTTGCAAAATTGTTGAACTCAGTTGTGAAAAAAGCAGTTTGGATCAGAAGGGCCAGTGCAGGTTTGCGCTCGATTTTGAAGCCGCGGATGACCAGATTCAGATCATCATTCGAAATCAGTCAGACCCAATGCTCATGTCCACCACAAAGATGTACGAGAAAATCAACAGCCTGCCTTCCCTTGAGTATCTGTTGAAACTCAATCAGGCCCATTGGGCGGTTGTCCTGCTCCAGGAAACCGGGAGACAGCAGTTTACCATCACCCTTAAGGCAGAGACCCAAAGTGATCTGCCAAAACACTTCCGTTCACCGGTCATCACGGTGGGCCGCCCCGAGTTCTATGATTTTGATCTGTTTCAGGCCGGGGATGGCTCTGAGTCTTTGATGAACATGGACCTGAACAAGATCAGGTATACCGTGTTTGACACCGAAACCACCGGCCTGAACCCTGAAAAGGATGAGATACTGTCCATTGGTGCGGTCCGTATCATCAACGGCCGTATCCAGTACCGGGATGAGTTTGAAGCCCTGATCAATCCGCAGCGCAGCATCCCCATGGAATCGTACAAGATCCATGGCATCTCCTATGAAATGGTCGAAGAGAAACCCCTGATCAACGAAGTGCTTCCCCGGTTTAAAAAGTTTGTCGGAGACACGGTGCTGGTGGGGCATAATATTGCCTTTGATATGAAGATGCTCAAGGTGAAGGAAAACAGCACACACATCAGCTTTACCAATCCGGTTCTGGATACCCTGCTTCTGTCGGCAAGCCTCCACCCGGTTGAAACCCAGCATGACATGGAAAGTATTGCCCAGCGGCTCGGGATAGAGATTATCGGGCGGCATACCGCCATGGGGGATGCCATTGCCACGGCCCAGATTTATCTGAAACTGATACGGATTCTGAACAGCAGCGGCATCTTTACACTTAAAAATGCCCTTGAAGCCTCACGTAAAACATACTATGCAAGACTATCGTATTAGGTTTTGCCAACACCGTACCGTTTTGCCAGAGAGGATGTTATGAAAACTGAAGACTTGAAAGCGCTCTATGATATCCTGCCGTTTTCATTGCTGCCGGAATCTGAATTCAAATCCCTTAAAAATGACTTTGCCATAGAACAGGTATCCGAGGGAACCGTGTTGTTCGAACAGGAAAAGTCTGTCCTTAAAAAAGTCTATATATTAAAGGAGGGGGAGGCGGATCGCTATTTTGAAGAGAGCCGGGAAAAAACACTCCGTGGCGGAATGGGCCACTACGACATTTTTGGTGCCATTTCCATTCTCATGAATGATTCCATTTGTATCCGCACCTTGAAGGTGACCCGGGATGCCGTATTCTACACCCTTGATGCCAGGGTCTTTCTGCGCCTATGTGCATCATACGCCGGTTTTAAAGCCTTTTTTGTCAATATATTCAATAAACAGAGCCTCAATGCCTCCTACCGGTATATCCTGGACCGGCAGATCAAGGAACAGGACTTCACCCTGCCGTTCTTCAACCAGCCGGTGTATGATATTTTCAGGCCCAATCTGCTGACCTGTACCTTTGATACACCGATCAAGGAGGCCGTTGAAAAATTGGACCAAAACCGTTCAAGCTGTATCTTTGTCCGGGGAGAGGATAAGCGGGTCAAGGGGATTGTCACGTTTCAGGATATTGTTATCAAGGTGGTTGGCAGGGGCCATGATGTCAATGCCCCGGTGACGGAGATCATGTCTTCTCCACTGATTTCCATTCAGGCATCATCCCAGGTATTTGAAGCCTTTATCACCCTGACTGAAAAACGGGTCCGTCATCTGGCCGTATCCGATTCAGAGGGGCGCATCATCGGCGGGATTACAGGTGAAGATCTGGTCTCCGCCCAGAGCAACTCACCCTATCTATTGATTCGGGAGATTAAGACCGCCTCAAGAATCGATGAACTTGAAAACATTCAGTCCAGACTGCCGAGAATTCTGCTGGGACCGATTAAAAACGGGGCCAACCCGGAGCACCTGACCCGCCTGATCACCACATTTTCAGACGCCATCCTGGAGCGGATCATCCATTTTGCACTTGAGGAGGCAGGGCCTGCACCCTGCGAGTTTGTATTCATGATCATGGGCAGTGAGGGCCGGCGGGAACAAACACTGAAAACCGACCAGGACAATGCCATTATATATGAAGATATCGATGACCCGGCAAGGCAGGCAGAAGCAGAGAGCTATTTTGCCATGCTGGCCGATTTTATCTGTACCTGGCTGGACAAAGCCGGCTTTACATTCTGCGATGGTGATAACATGGCCAGCAATCCCAAGTGGTGTCAGCCATTGAGCGTATGGAAACAGTACTTTTTTGACTGGACCCATGCGGCCAGCCCGGAAGATCTTTTATATTCCAGCATCTTTTTTGATTTCAGGGGGGCCTGGGGGAATATGGGCCTGACCCGAACCCTTCAGGATTACCTGTATGAAACATTGACCGGCTGGTCCGGTTTTTTCCGGAACCTTACGGAAAATGCCCTGCACTTTAAACCCCCCATCAGTTTTTTCAAAAATTTTGTTGTGGAAACCGAAGGGGACCACAAAGGCTCCCTGGATATTAAGCGGGCCATGCTGCCGATCATTGATGCGGCAAGGTTATATGCCCTGAAACACCAGGTGGCGGAAACCAATACCCTGTCAAGGCTGTTCAGGCTGTATACCCGGGGGGCATTTACTCCGGCAGAGTACCATGATATGGTCCAGGCCTATAACTATATGACGAATCTGAGATTTACCCGGCAGATTACCGCGATCATTGATGAGGAACGGGAGCCGGACAATTATATCAATCCCTCAAATCTATCAAGTATTGACCAGGTGACCCTGAAGGAATGTTTTAAAAAGATCGAGAATGTTCAGAACAAGCTGAACATGGAATTCATAGGGATTGCCTGATCCGATGAGAGTTTCACATGCTCTAAAGATTCTTGACCTTCCACCGGATGCCCGTCTTGAAGATGCCAAAAGTGCATTTCGTTCTCTGGCCAAGCAGTTCCACCCCGACCGCCTGGTCGGGAGCGGGATACTTGAAGGCAGTGATGTCACCCCGGAAGATGCTGAAATAAGGATGAAGGAGATCAACCTGGCCTATCGAGCACTCTCGAAGCACCTAAAGCCGGGCAGGCGGGTGGTCACGGATCGGGTCGATAGCCAGACATCCGGCGCGGATGTTAAACGTGCGTCACCAGATCCGTCCGCCGACCCGGACCCGCAGCATTCAGACAAGCGGTCTGCACGACACAGAAACTGGTTTACAAACCTGTTCAGCCGCAGGAGACGTACAGGCGCTTCACATGCAGGCCGAAAAGGCAAAGGACCGTCAGGGCAAGGGGGAAGACGGTCATCACCATTTGAACAGAAGCACCGGAAATCCAGAACATTTTCATCAATTCTCTCCAGTGAATTGCATACAGGTCTCGGCCGCAGTGATGCCGGCAGTGGCCGCAGTGGTGCCGGCAGTGGCCGCAGTGATGCCGGCAGTGGCCGCAGTGATGCCGGCAGTGGCCGCAGTGACGGTGCCAGGATCTCCGCCGGTAACCAGCGGCCCCGGAAGCGATCCGTGGACTATCATCACCTGTATTCCGGAATGAGACAGCGGATGAAGACGGCCCCTCGTTACCGCCGGGCGTCACCCGGTCCCATAGAGGAGATCACCCCGGTGTCCCGGGTCACCCCGGTCTCGCGCAAGTAACGGGCTGATGTGAGCGGGATCCTTCAATAAGAAAGATTCCCCACCTTTAAAACAGATCGGCAGATCCCAGTTCCGTATTTGAACGGATGTCGATCAGGGCGATTTTGGAATCGGTCATGATTCCATAGGTAAAAAGCCCGCTTCTAGAAGCGGTCAGTGATCCCGGATTGAAAAAAATGACGCCATCCCGTTTTTCAAGAGAGGGCAGGTGGGTATGGCCCTCTATAATCAGGTGTATGTGGTCCGGTATGGATGGCATGGGTCGGTGACCATGGTGCATCAGGATGTTGACTGCATTGAATGTAAACTCTATTCGATGGTCAGCCCCTGGAAAAAACGATTCGGTATCACAATTTCCATATACATAAAAAAAGGGGGGTGAGAACCGGGTCAGTTCGTCCCTGATATGCTCGGGAGAATAATCCGGGTTACCGTAGCTGCCGTATTTGGTGTCAAACAGGTCGCCGGCTATGGCCAGTCCGGAGTCTTTATCTGTCAGGTTTTTTAGTGTGATCCATGTGCTGACGCTGCCATGGACATCGGCTGAAATGATTAGTTTGGGCATGACTCTTTTTTACTTGTTAAAACATACAAAATTTCATACTATCAGCGCCAAATCAAGAACAAAATTGGCATAAGGCCGAGATGGATATAAAATTATTTGATCGGGTACTGGCCCTGGGCAACCTGATCGGTCAGGCCGAACTGGCCTATATCGAAGCAAATTCTGACCTTCAGGTCCTGTCCTGGAATGCCGGTGCAAAAAATATCTTCGGGTATTCTGAAGAGGATACCATGGGACGGTATCTTTATGAGCTGGTGCCGATCACCCGCAGAGAACTCAACAGTCTTGACGGAACCCGCTTCACGACAGTGGAATATACTAACAGCGCCGGGGAAAACATTCCCTGTGACCTGTATTATTCACCGATCATGACCACTGAAGGTGAGAAAAAAGGGGTGGCCATCCTGTGCAAGGACATCTCTTCAAAAATCAAAGACAAGCAAAATCTTGAGGAGCAACAGCAGTACATCCATGATATTTTCGGATTCGCGCCATTCGGTATCTTCCATGTGAATAATCACGGGCGGATCGTTAAAGCCAACCCTGAATTTGCATGGATGCTGGGATATGAGACCGCAGACCTGGTCACAGAACGGATCGCGAATTTCTGGAGCCAGATGTTTTTTGATCCGGAAAACTCGGATGAATTCAAATTCGGGGTCTTTGAGGCCGATCAGCTGATCCGTTTCCGCTGCAGGTTGAAACGAAGGGATAACACCTTTGTCTGGTCGCTCTGCTATGCAAAAGCCACATGGGACAGTACGGGGCGCCGAAGCGGCTTTAACGGTTTTGCACTGGATATCTCTGAAACGGTAAAAGCAGAGCAGGCGTTGAAAAAAGCCCATGATAAACTCCAGATGCTGGCGGTAATGGATGGGTTGACCTCAATTCCCAACCGCAGGCGTTTCGATGAGTACCTGGAATCGGAGTGGCGCAGGTGTTTCAGGGATAAAAAACATCTCTCGGTGATTCTGGCGGATATTGATTTTTTTAAACTCTATAATGATACATACGGCCATCAGGCCGGGGATGACTGCCTTAGACAGGTTGCCCAGGCCATCCAGAAATCAGCCGGCCGGGCCTCAGACCTGGCTGCCCGGTACGGGGGGGAGGAGTTTGCCCTGATTCTGCCGGACACCCATTTAGAGGGTGCCGTCAAGGTGGCTCAAACTGCAAGAACCCTTGTGGAACGGCTGAGAATTACGCATGAGAGTTCCAGGGTCAGTGCGCATGTAAGCCTGAGCCTGGGGGTGGCATGTGTGATCCCTCAAGAGGGTAAAACAGCACTGGAACTGGTGGCACAGGCTGATACCGCTCTTTACAATGCAAAGGAAGAGGGCCGCAACCGGGTAAAGGCATCTGACTGAAGATACTGACCCCGGTGTTTATGTGTCTCTGATCGCTTCGATCCGGTCCATAACCGGTGGGTGTGAGTAGTGAAGAAATACATAGAATGGATGAGGGGTCAGGTTGGACAGGTTGCTGACACTCAGTTTCTTGAGTGCAGTAATCAATGCCTCCCCTTTATGGCTGGTTGTTGCAGCAAATGTATCGGCTTCAAATTCATCATGCCGTGACAGGATCTGCATAAACATGGATAAAAACAGATCAACCGGGGTGTAGAGCATTCCGAAAAAGATCAGGCCGGCATAGATGGATGGCTGTTCCATGTAAAAGGCGGTGAACAGGCCTTCAAAAGAGATGCATATGGACATCAGCCAGAAGATCATTCCCATCTGAAGGATGGAGAGCAGCATGCGCTTCATAATGTGTTTTTTCTTGAAATGCCCCATTTCATGGGCCAGCACCGCAACGAGCTCGTCAACATCATGGTCTTTGATCAGCGTGTCAAACAGGACAATGCGCTTGTTTTTGCCGAATCCGGTAAAAAAAGCATTGGCTTTGGTGCTTCGCTTGGAGCCGTCCATTACAAATATATGGGTCAGTGGAAAATCAATGGAGCGGGCATAGGTCATGAGCGCATGTCTGAGCGGGCCCTCTTCCAAAGGGGTAAAACGGTTGAACAGCGGCATGATCCAGGTCGGAACAATATACTGAACGGCAAACAGGAATAGGGTACCGGCTGTCCAGCACCAGATCCATGCAAATGGTCCGCCATGCGCCAGTAATGATAGGATGGCGTACAGAAACACTCCGCCGAGGAGCGCAGACAGAAGAATCGTTTTTACAAGATCAAGGAGGAAGGTCCTGATCGTGGTTTTGTTAAAACCGTATCTTTCTTCTATCACAAAGGTGGACCACAGGCTGAAGGGAATGCCGATGATCAGTTTCAGCAGGAGCAACAGGCCGATATAGATCAATCCCGTAAAAGCGGGATTGAGTTCAAAGGACCGTGCAATGGTGTCCAGGTATGAAAATCCTTTCATAAACCAGAACACCAGCAGGACCAGTAGGTCAAATACTGCTGTGATCAGCCCGAAACCTGTATTTTCCTTCAGGTAGTTCTGGGATTTACGGTACTGCTCAGGGTTGCACAAATCCTTGAACTCATCAGGGGGGACTGTCTGAAGATGTCTTATATTCAGGGCATCGGCAACAAGATTAAGCAGGAAACCGCCAACCAGGGTGCCCAGGATGATGATCGTAACCAGTTGCGCGGAAAGGCCCATGTTATTGTGAAAACAAATAAGGGGGTTTAGTCGTTGATCATGTCTCTGAGTTTACCGGAACATTTAAATGTCACCACACGTCTGGCAGGCAGGGTCATCTCTTCATTGGTTGCAGGGTTTCTACCTTTTCTGACCTTTTTCTCATTCACACAGAATTTGCCGAACCCGCTGATCATGATGTCTTCACCATCAGCAATTGTTGATTTGATGATCTCTAGGAATTCTTCAAGGATGTCATAGGTTTCTGTTCTGGAAAAATTGAGTTTGTTTTGA
The DNA here is from genome assembly GCA_004796375.1 of Desulfobacteraceae bacterium. GTDB lineage: Bacteria > Desulfobacterota > Desulfobacteria > Desulfobacterales > Desulfobacteraceae > MADRE2. The sequence continues at coordinate 6,348 of QZLA01000047.1, read as the reverse complement.
ATTCGTTCTGCTATAACGGTTTTTGTCAATGCCATAAATGCTTACTCCTGGAACATTAATAATCACTGCTTTTTGCTTCCAATCAAAAATATGCTAAAATACTTTAATCCATGGGTAATTGTCAAGTCAGATAACACGTTTACCTTGAAATTCAAAAAAAAGATTTCCTTTTGTGAACAGAGTTTATCCGTCATGAGGCGTATGGTGTCAAGCGATTGGAACCCAAGATACAGCACCCGAGGCCCTGGCATTGCGAACCGCTTGTAAATCTGGTATGATGGCGAATTAAACAATCTTGTCACTTGAAAAATGATTGCGAATTTACGGAGATACCATGACCAAACTTCAAGCGGTTTCTGCACTTGACGGGAGATATGCCGGACTCACTTCTGAACTTTGTGAGATTTTCAGCGAGTATGGGTTGATCAAGCACCGCGTGCAGGTGGAGATCGAATGGCTTAAATTTATTTTTTCCGACCTGAAGCTGGCCGGTGAACTGACCATTGATACCGATCGCCTAGACCGGATTGTCAGTGAATTTTCAGAAAATGACGCTCAAGCGGTCAAAGATATTGAACGAACCACCAATCATGATGTCAAGGCGGTTGAATATTTCATCAAAGAAAGGCTCACCGATTCGGGAATGGACGCCATCAAGGAGTGGGTCCATTTTGCATGCACCTCTGATGATATCAATAATATATCCTATGCGCTGATGCTCGATAAAGGTCGGATACTGGCCATAGAGCTCCTGTCGACACTGACCGGGAAGATCGAGGAAAAAGCCAGAGACTACCAGCATGTTCCCATGATGTCCAGAACACATGGCCAGCCTGCCACGCCGACCACTGTTGGAAAGGAGTTTGTCAACTTTGCCTGGCGGATCAGGCAGGAGATTCGTTGTCTTGAAAGGGCGACGGTTCAGGCCAAAATCAATGGCGCCACCGGCAACTACAATGCCCATCATTTTGTATTCCCGGATGTGGACTGGGTAGGGGCGTCTCAAACGTTTCTCGCTGAACGCCTGGGACTTGACCCCATCCTGTGGACCACCCAGATAAACCCCAATCATTCCCTGGCTTACATTCTCCACACACTGATCCGTTCTGCTGCAGTGATCATTGATTTTGACCGGGATATGTGGGGCTATATTTCACTGGCCTATTTCAAGCAGAAGGTCCGGGCCGGTGAGACCGGATCATCCACCATGCCGCACAAGGTCAATCCCATTGATTTTGAAAACAGTGAAGGCAACATGGGGCTGGCCATCTCTATCATGGAACACCTGGCGGTTAAACTTCTCAAATCCAGGTTTCAGAGGGATTTGAGCGACAGTACGGTCTGGCGGAGCCTGGGAAGCGCGTTCGGGTATCTGGTGATCGGTATTAAAAATACCATGAAGGGATTGTCCAAGCTGGATTTGAATGCGCCGGTGATATCAGCAGATCTTGAACAGAACCCAGAGCTTCTGGCCGAACCTTTCCAAACCGCCATGCGGGTCTTTAATGAAGATAATCCCTACGAGCGGCTCAAAGACCTGACCCGGGGCCGGAAGATCACCCGAGAGGATCTCGACCGGTTTATCGATGACCTGGAAAGGGTTCCTGCCGATTTCAAGGAGAGGATGAAGCAGCTTTCCTCCGACACCTATACCGGACTTGCAGCAGATCTGGTGGATACCTATTTTTCCGGGAGCGACAATGGCTGAACACCACCCTGGCCAAGCTGACAGTGAACACCTGGTATTTGCCGATGAATCCGTACGTGAGGATTCTGACAGCACCCCGGCCCATCAGAACCTGCCATGGAATATCCTGATCGTCGATGATGAGGAAGAGGTTCATGAAATCACCCGGATTGCCTTGAGAGGGTTTGTCTTTGACCAGCGGCCCATTCATCTGATCAGTGCATACTCGGAAAAAGAGGCCAGAGAGATTCTGTATGGCCGGGATGACATTGCACTGATACTCCTGGATGTGGTGATGGAGCGCGACAATTCAGGGCTTGAGCTGGTGGAATTCATTCGCCATGAACTGAAGAATCTTCAGGTCAGGATCGTGCTCAGGACCGGGCAGCCCGGAAAGGCTCCCGAGCATGAAGTGATTGTCAACTATGACATCAATGATTATAAAACCAAACCGGAATTGACGGCCCAAAAGCTTTATACGAGTGTTATTGCCTGCTTGAGGGCCTATAAGAATCTTGTCACCATCGAAAAAAGCAAAATCGGTCTGGAACTGATTATTGACTCGACAGCTTCCATTTTCCAGAATCAATCGATGCGGGCGTTTGCAGGCAGTGCATTGACCCGTTTGATCGAGATCCTGAGCCTTGAAAAGACAAACGGCATCCACAGTGCGTATGCCGTGGCATTGCCGGGTGCGCCTGCAGTGATTCTTTCAGGGACCGGTAAATACAAAGCCCTTACAGATCAGTTCCTGGATGATGCATTGCCCCTTGATGTCATCTCTTTTTATCACAGCCACAAAACCACAGGGCGGGAGCAGGTTCTTGGCGATGCTTATGTCGGCGTATTCAAAACCAAGGAGGGGTTTTCAAGTCTGCTCTACCTGGCTGGTTTGCAGGAGCTTCGGCCCATGGATATGCAGCTGGTACGCATGTTTGCCAATACGGTTTCCATCGGGTTTGATAATTTAAGCCTTTCACGAGAGATCGTGAATACACAGAAAGAGGTGATCCTCACCCTGGGTGAGGTGGTTGAAACGCGTTCAAAGGAAACCGCCCATCACGTGACCCGGGTAGCTGAATTCTGCTATCTCCTTGCCAGAAAATACGGCCTGGATCAGGAGACTTCTGAAATACTCAGGCTGGCCTCTCCCATGCATGATGTTGGAAAGATCGGTATTCCGGAGGCGATCCTCAATAAGCCCGGGAAACTGACTTCCCAGGAGTTTGAAGTGATCAAGGAGCATGCCAGGATCGGCTATGAGATTTTGAGAAAATCAAAACGGTATATCATGGAGTCGGCGGCGATTATTGCGCTTCAGCATCACGAGCGCTGGGACGGCAAGGGGTATCCCCAGGGTCTTGCCAGGCAGGATATTCATATCTACGGACGAATTGCAGCAATTGCAGATGTCTTTGATGCCCTGAGTCATACCCGTGCCTATAAGGATGCCTGGCCGATGGACCAGGTGATCGATTTTTTTGAAAGTGCTGCGGCATCTCAATTTGATCCGGAGCTTACACAGATTTTCCTGTCCAATGCCGATGAATTCATAGAGATTAATGCCCGGTTTCCTGAATGATTCCCACCCTCTACTTGATATGGAAACTTTTTAAACCACTGGCACCTTTTTGAACCGCAACGCAATCACACCCCGGGTTTGCTTTTGAATCAGGTTGGAAACTAAAGTTTCCATATTGGGTCAACCCAGTGGGCGTATGACACGGCACCTGGTGTGCTGTAACTCTCCAAACCCTTATATGACGCTGGATTTGAAAAAAAAACGATATTCAGAACATCTTGGCAAGGTATTTGCTATTCTTGAGGTAATGCTTTTTAAAGGTGTGACCCCTTAACATGTAAACCCAAAGGAGATGAAGATGATTGTTGGTATTTTAAAAGAGATCAAACCCCAGGAAAATCGAGTATGCATGACACCCGCCGGTGTGGAGATGATGATTGCGCATGGGCATGAGGTTTATGTTGAAAAGAGCGCCGGAAACGGATCGGGATTTGAGGACAGCCAATATGTCGACGCCGGAGCAAAAATTCTGGATACCCCGGCCGAGGTCTATGAAATTTCCGAGATGGTCATGCATGTCAAAGAACCTCAGCCGTCAGAGTTTTCAATGATCAAAGAGGGGCAGATTGTGTTCACCTATCTGCATTTGGCAGCCGATCAGAACCTGACCCAGGAACTTCTGAAAACCGGATCTATCGGTATCGCCTATGAAACCATCGAAGACGAAAACGGCGGCTTACCCCTGCTTGCTCCCATGAGTGAAGTGGCCGGTCGGCTGGCCACCCAGCAAGGTGCAAAATACCTTGAGAGAACCTTTGGCGGAAGAGGGGTCCTGCTGGGTGGTGTCCCCGGCACACCTCCTGCCAATGTGATGGTCATCGGCGGCGGCATGGTCGGTATCAACGCGGCCCAGGTGGCCTGCGGCATGGGAGCCAATGTCACGATTCTGGATATGGATATCAACCGGTTACGGTATCTGTCAGAAGTGATGCCGGCCAATTGCACACCGCTGATGTCCTCCCCGGCAGTGATCAGGGATCTTGCCAAGAGTGCAGACCTTGTAATCGGTGCTGTATTGATTGCCGGTGCCAAAGCACCGAAACTGATTACCAAGGAGATGCTCTCCACCATGAAAAAGGGCAGTGTCATTGTTGATGTGGCCATTGATCAGGGCGGCTGTTTTGAAACCTCCAAACCAACGACCCATGGTGAGCCCATCTATGTGATCGACGATGTCATTCACTATTGTGTTGCCAACATGCCCGGTGCCGTGCCGCTTACCTCTACCATCGCACTGACCAATGCCACGCTCAATTATGCTTTGAAAATTGCGGATAACGGCTGGCAGGCCGTCTGTAAAGATGAAGGAATTGCAAAAGGTGTCAACTATGTCGGAGACAAACTGGTCTGTAAGCCGGTTGCCGATGCATTCGGGCTGGAATACATCGAATTGGGCACACTGCTTTAATCAAACGGATATCTGAATAAATTTGTTCACGGCCGGGGCGTCGCCACCAATGGTGTCGCCCCGGTTTTTTATTGGGCACGGATCAGGATGCGACCTGGAGTTCCAGGACTTTTTGTTTTCTTTTGGAGTCCACAGGGTTGTAGCTGTTGATATACCAGGGAGCTGACTTGTATTCCAGGCGCTTCAATCCTTTAATTTCAAGTGAATTGATCGCCAGCTGAAGGGTGTGGTAATCAATTTCAACATCATCCCACCCCAGGTATTTCAAGCGCCTGTTGGCCTGATAGGGCGACATTTCCGGATTGATCAGGAATGCATTGGCAAGGCTTCTGATGAAGCCGGGTATGAGGGCAGCTTCCACACCGCTTTCACGTAATTTAACCATTAACTTTTCGTCAACGATGGACATCGCCGCTGCCTCTTTTCAGGATTTATAATGGGTTGACTTTGAACACTTTACCTCAATGTGCGTACAGTTTATTGGAAACCAACACTTGAGTCAAACGGGATTAACAGGGATTTGATTTGATTCAGCCTGAAGGGGATGACTCCGGGCGCCCTTATCTGAAAGGGATTGTTAGGAAAAAGTTAAGAGATGGGTCAAACATTTCTCTGTAATGCTCAAATTTATTTCAAATTTCGTCCATATTCTATCTTGGTCTGCTATCCTGCTTCCCGCACGGCTGCCCACGGCAGAGATTAAAAAAATTAAATGATCAATGGGCTTGTTTCTCTGTATAGATACATGTTAAAAGTGTCTCATGAGTATCGATAAAGAACTGTTGGAGACCATTGCCTCCATTAACGACCTTGATGATCTTGCAGCGTTTTTCAACGAGATCATGACCCCTTCCGAACGGGAAGACCTTTCATTGCGGTGGCATCTCATGGCAGACCTGCATCAGGGACTTCCCCAGAGAAAGATTGCTGAAAAATACGGGATCAGTTTGTGTAAAATTACACGTGGATCTAAGATCCTGAGGAATGAACACTCGGTGACCCTCAAGATCCTGGACAGCAGACATCGGTAAGCTGTTTACGCGATCAGGTCAAGAACCATCTGCGACCAGAGTTCAAAATTCATTTCAGACAGCCGGTCGGGATTTATCCATTGAAAATCGGTCAACTCTTCTCCGGGTACAACACCTTCCGGAGTTGAGGTGGATATTTTGAATACCGCACCCATATGTACCTGGCCGACATCGGTCATATCCTCACTGATCATGCCTAAGAAGGTCATGGCGCAGTCATCAGGCCGCTTGAGAACCTCTTCTGAAAGCTCACGCTCCATACCGGCCATCAATATGGATTTAAAATCATCCTGGGGACCGTTATGATCCTCCGGGTTGATATGCCCCCCGATTCCCAGTGACCAGAGGTCGTGAAGCCTGGTTTCACTCCCGGCTCTTTTGTACACCGCGGTTAATCCATCCGGGGTTTGAAACATGATATAGGGGATGATCTGCTTCAAGGAAGGGTCTGCTTCCACACGGCCCCTGTCCATAAATTGAAATCCCGCGGACTGGCCAACCGTGCAGAACGAATCGAGATCCATCGGGATAATGCTTTTCTTTTCCACCCAGGTATCAGGCAGGTCATTGCGCCTGATGCACAACACGGATTCTTTTTTTTGCATATCGGGTTCTTTATCAGCAAAATGGTTTTATAATT